>JANQQY010000469.1 GCA_028284845.1 Spirochaetales bacterium | reverse complement strand
ACGCGCCTGAGCGCTCAGACCCACTCCGTCCACTACTTCGCCAAACGTCGTCTTGACCTCAAGCGCATCTTCTGCCACCTGCGAAGCGGTTCAAGCATGCGTGACATCGGCAGGTCTCTCGGATGCTCCCGAACCGCAGTGGCCAACGCTGCGCTTCGTCTCGGACGCCAAGCAATGGCGGCCCACCTCTCGTTTGTCCCTGGTCTCAAGCACTCCGACCGCCTCTGTTTCGATGGTCTGGTGAGCGCGGTGTGCTCTCGCGACTACCCCAGTCAGATCACCACTCTCGGGGATCCCCAGAGTGAGCTGCTTCTCTCGATGACCCATTGTGTGACTGAGCGCGGAGGCAGGCGCACCGCGGTGCAGCGTCGGAGGATCGAAGCGCGAAGGCGCCGATGGAGACCGAGTCGAGGCAGCCTCACAGCGAGTATCGCACTCCTGGTGAAAGAGTTACCTCGGTTTGCCTCCCCGGTGCGTCTGATCCTTGATACCGACGAGCATCCCCTCTACCCTCCGCTCCTTCAAGCCGACCGCGCCATTCGCTGGTACCAAACAGGGCGACGATTCACTCACCGCAGGACTCCGTCAACAGCCGCAAGAACTACCGACAATCCACTGTTTCTGCTCAACTACATCGATCGGATGATCAGGCACCGAGTGAAGGAGCACACAAGGGAATCGATTGCGATTGCGCGAAACGCCACGATGCAGATGCATCGGATGTGGATCTTCGCCTGGGATCACAACGCTATTCAGCCGTACCGAGTCAGGGATGGCGCTGGTCCCTCTCGCGCCGAGCGAGCGATGGGCGACTCACGGGAGATACGGCGGCTGCGCTCACAGTTCTTCTCGCGCCGGATTGCGATTCGTTCACCGATTCCTGAGTCGATGCGTGCGGTGTGGTGCGCGGAGCTTCCGACCCCACCGACAAGGTGGCGCGCCGGATCGAAACACAAGGCACTCAAGATCCCTCTCTACGCAAGGAGGGATCTTGCTCTGGGGTATCTCCAGGCTGCGTGACACTGCCCGAGCTTTGCTCGCAGGGTGGATGGGGCGTACGATAGCTCATGGCAACAAACGAACCTCCGCGGCCAAACATCGTCGTGATCCTCGCCGACGACATGGGATTTGGCGACATCGGCTGCTACAACCCGGACTCAAAGATCCCAACTCCGAACATCGACGCGCTTGCCTCCCGCGGAACGCGCTGGACCGACATGCACACCGCATCCGCGGTCTGCACACCATCACGCTTCGGCCTTCTCACCGGGTCGTACTGCTGGCGGGGGAATCTTCCGTACGGTGTTCTCTACGGCTACGAACCGCCCTTGATTGGCGAAGAGACGCGAACACTCGCAGGGGGCTTGCGCGATGCCGGCTATCAAACCGCGTGTGTTGGGAAGTGGCACCTGGGTATGCACTTCAGCGCAAAACGGGGCGAAGAGGTCGATTTCGCTGCACCGCTTCCTTGGCGAGGAGTGGATCTGGAGCTTGAGCGGAAAATCGATCTGGGAGCACCGATCACCGGTGGACCAATCGAGCGCGGCTTTGACACATTCTTCGGCACCGCCGGATGTGCGACTGCTCAGCCTCCCTACGCCTTTATTGACGGCGAACGCTTTGTGGAAGAGCCAAGCGAGTTCCGCGAGAAGATTCACTTCACGGGCAGACCCGGCATGACTGCGCCGAGTTGGGATCACGCCCAGGCCGATCCCATCTTCACGGCCAGAGCAGTGGACGAGATCGCCCATCTCTCACGGGGCGACGCACCGTTCTTCCTCTATCTCGCTGCGTCGGCGCCACACGAACCGTGTCTACCGGAGACCGTGCCGGAGTTCGCGCGGGGCCAAAGCGGAGCGGGATCTCGCGGCGATCTTGTATGGCTCTTCGATTGGATAGTCGGAGAGGTGGTG
>JANQQY010000464.1 GCA_028284845.1 Spirochaetales bacterium | reverse complement strand
CGACAACTCATCCATTGCCGCTGCGTTGTCGCAGATGCCGCCGCCCGTTGCAATCACCGCCGGCGTTTCTGTGCCCATCGCAAGGCTGACGGCGGCGGTCTCAAGCTGTCGAAACCGCGCCTCCCCGTCCTCCCGGAAGATTTCGCGGACCGGCCGCTTCATTCGGGTTTCGGTCGAATCGAGATCTTGGATGAGGGCGTCTGTGTCAAAAAAGGTGTAGCCGATCGAGCGCGCCAGCGCGCTCCCATGGCGAGATTTTCCGGTGTGCTTGAATCCGACAAGAATGATGTGGCTTTTCTGCACCGGCGAAGTATATCGACGCTCAGGGTGATGGGAAATAGTCGGAGAAGACAAGCTCGCTCTCGATTCTTCTCCGGATCAACAGGAGCGTTCCTTCCCCGTGGAACTCCATCCGGTTCATAACGAGGCGGTCGTTCTCGTCCCGGCCGAACTCCTGTCGCATGGTGAACTCGCTGAGCAGCCGTGGCAGAGGGGAGAGTGTTACCTCAAGCAGCACCGGCTCGCCGGTCTCAACGTCGATCCACGCGCGTCCGGTGTTGTCGCTCCGCGAATCGGTTTCGTGCACGAACTCAAAGAGTTGGACCCGCACTCCGTTGATCGTCGACTGTCCCGCGATGGGAGTGACAGTCACACGCTCTTGTTGCTCCGGGTCGAACGGGCTCAGCTGCAGACCGCTGAACATGTTGGAGTCTTCGTCGTCGTCACCACCCCCGCCAAAGGGATTGCCACCACCCCCATCGCCATCTTGCCGGTCGTCGGTAACGTCGTCGCCGTTGCTGCTTGCATAGACGACCTCCGTGACAACCTCGCCGGATTCATCGAGCCGGAGAACCAGCTCCGCGACCTCTGAACTCACCAGGCGGCCGCGCCCGTTGTACTGGTCAAAGCGCGTCTCCATCCGTCCCGGGACAAGTGACGAGGTCTCCTCGAAGTGTTTCACAGCTTCGTCCCAGAGCGCGTTGGAAAAGACCTCAGTCGAAACAGTAAAAAGCAAGAATGCCAGCAGAGTGGTTGCGACGGCTCTCATCGCGAGAGAATGTACTACGGAAGGTTGGGTATCGCGTTCAGAATATCGGTCTCGATGTAGAACGAGAGATCGTTCGCCGGGTCGATCTGCCACGTTTCCGTATCGACCCGCACTCTGATCCCGGTTGCGACAGGGATCTCCGCAAGGAATGCCACCTGGGTGGTGATCTCCAGCGCGATCCCTATCGCCGGATCAAAAGCGAGGCGCGCGGGCTCACCATGAGCGACGGCTTCCAAGTAAAGCGCATACGATTGACCGGTGAGTCCGAGATTCCGAACCACGGGGAGATCGAACAGAAGCTTTGGTGATCGAATCTCGAGCTGGGCCTTGCCCGAGCTGGTTGCTTCCTCCTCTGCCGACGTCTCGAAACCGGTGAGCGCGTACGGTTGGAGAACACTCTCCGAGGTTGAGAGCGCGAATGCCGGGCGAATCACGGCCGTCCACGCCCCGCCCAGGCCAAAGGAGTATCCACCTGCGATCCGGCCGCCAATGCCGGAGTAGAGAAACTCAGCTCCGTCAAACGCCGCGATTGTGCTGATCGATAGTGCCGTCGCGCCCGGTGAGTAGACGACGTTC
>JANQQY010000449.1 GCA_028284845.1 Spirochaetales bacterium | reverse complement strand
GCTGATTGTCCCACTCGACCGCACCTATCTCGCTTCTGACGCCATAGCTTCCCTTTGGCATGGCCAAACCGTACGAGAGTCGACCTCTCTTGACAATGTGGAATCTTGCGAGAAGCATCCCGATTCTTGCGAACGACCAGCTGCGAACCCATGACCGGGCACCTACCACGACCTGCCGGATGTGGTCACAGCCGGAGGAATAGAATCGGCGCTCGAGTACCCTGGATCGCCGGCACTTCCACCAATGCCACTGCAATCGCGCCCCTGACAATGATCACGAAGTCTGGATCAACGAGGTCTCTCGTTTCCGCGGCCATCTCGTTCACGTGACACGTTGCGGCTCTGCCTTCTGCATCGCGCTGCCGGCTCGTTTCGCCGCAACCCGTTGCTTCCATTCGAACCAGGTGCGCCCCAGCAGCAGTCGCAGGAGTTCATCGACGTGCGTCACGATTCCGACATTCCATATTCCTCGTAGCCGAGCCGACCAGCGAGGGCTCAACGATCGAAGGCTCATGGCGAATCCACCTTCGAGGTATTCAATGTGGTGCCACCAGCCGCTTGGAATAAAGAGCGTATCTCCCGGATCGAGGATCGTGCTGACCCCGCGGACCTCCTCAAGTGCGGGGAATCGCTCATAGTCGGGATTGTCGATATCGACCTGGCTGTGCACGCCGAAGGGTAAGCGGTAGAGTAAGCCGCTCTGATCAGGAGGGAAGAGAACGACCCTCTTGCAGCCGTGAAACTGAGTTAGGAAGACGTTCGACATGTCCATGTCTTGGTGCATACGCACGATGCTCCCGGCTCCACCAAAGAAGGTGAACGGCAACTGCTTCACCCATCCGGTGTTGAGATCTGGGAAGTCGATGTCATCCCGAAGCTCCGGCAGGTGCTTGAAGATGTTGAAGAGAAAGATCCGCTTGTTCGTCGGCTCACGCTCAATCAGGTCGAGGTAGTCGCCGAACCGCATGTATTCATCCGGCGACTTGAAGGAACGATCCATCTTCCCTGGAATCTTGTCAAAGATCCCCACGCTGATTTCGCCCAGCCTCTGACGAAAGAACTCCATTGTCCACTTCGTGTATGCCGGCGTGTGCCTGAGGAAGCCACTAATGACCACCGGTCGGTTGGGCCACACAAACTCCTCGTGGAACACATCCCGCGTAATCTCGTCTACGTCGACTTGTTCGACTTGTGTGTTGATATCAATACCCACTGATTATCTCCCTCTGAATTCCAGCGCGCGTTCTCGCCGAGTCTGAACGCTAGAATGCGAATCTGAGGCCGACGGTGACTTGATGTTCTGCCGGCGAGAGACGCGCTTCGCTCGCTTCTTCTCCGTAGAGATCAAAAACACCGGCGTACATAACCTCGCCGGTTAGGTTGCCTGACTGATCCAAGGTGACGTTGAGGCTCGGGTTGAGGATCATCGTTCCCGTGTCCACGGCGAACAACGAGGAGGCGGTCACTTCAGAGCCGGATCCGAACAGCGGTATCAGCAGGTTGAACATGGTGTAGTGCCGTGAGTAGGCACCCGGACGATAGAGGCTAAGATTGGCGAGTGTCGGAGCGGATACCACCCCCGCAACGAAGCTCTCCCTCTGGTCCTTGTTCCACCCCTCGCCGTTGAAGAAGTACTCCACGAGGAGCGTCGCTCCAGACGGGAAGACATACTCGAGGCCTCCAAGCGCAGACCATATGGGCCCGTTGAGTTCGGCCTGGGTTCCGTCCGATTCAAGGATGCCCAAGCGGGATCGCGAACGCATCGCCGCTTCACCGTAGAGTCCGGCGCCGAGGAGATCGATGTATGCAGCGATCGCTGCGCTATGTGGGTAGGGGTCTGCGATACCCTCTTCCTCGCCGCCAAAGAGCCCTGCGATCCGAACTTCCGCAGGCCCGGCGAGCAGGTTCACATCGGTCCCTGCGACGATCCCCTCGAAGCTGGTCGTCCCTTCCGGGAGAAGAGTGTATGCCGTCAATGCGAATCTCCAGGACGGAGACACGGTCAGCGAGATCGCGTCCACGCCCCGAACGAAGCCGGAAGGATCGGCGGGATCCCGGAGGGGGCTTGCAAGATCGTAGGGACTCCAGGCGAGTCCGTACCCGCGGACGAGCGTCTGCCGGCCCAGCGTGATTTGGGCAGAATGACTTGCATACCAGAGGACGGCGGCTCTTGTGATCTCTGCAGACCAGATCGAGTCACCAGCAGCGTAGGCGAGAGCAGGGTCTGGTGCACCGGCGAGTGCGTACGGGACCGAAAGCGCGTCGCCGATTGGATACGCGGAGAAGTCGATACGAAAGTCGAGCGATCCAATATCCGAACGCCGCTCAACCCGCAGATTCGCACTGGTCGTCACGGAGAGATCGGTCAACCCGAGTGCGTTCGATGGATTGATCACCGAGTCGAACTCCCCGTCACTAGCGATGAGGGTCCCAATGCTGCTTCCTACCTCGCCGCGAAAGAGCGCGCCTGCGTCTTCAGCGAAGAGTGCCTGCGGAAACCAAGCGAGTGCGATGACTGCAATCGCAGTTGCCGCGGCCCGAAGGGCCCACGGAGCCTCGCGTGAGGGCCTGGATAGCTTCATCGCAGGCTCCGGAGGTAGGTGCTCGAGAAGAGCCGATCCTCCACCCGAGGGCTGGCGGGAACAATCTCCTGAGTTACGATTTCACTCACCGAGTCGTTTGTCAGGCTGCGCATTCGCACCACGAAGGGGTAGTGGACGTTACCCACTCGTCGGTAATCTTCCAGGTCCATCACCTTGATCGGAGCTCCGTCGGTCCAATACTGAACTCGCAGGTAGATCAGTTCCTCCGCGCTGACCCATGCAACGAGGCGCTCATATGCGGCGTCTCCCTGCGTCGGCGTCAGGACGATTCGATGCGCGTCAACGCCTCGAATCGACTCCATGCCGTCAAGCCGAGCGGAGTAGCCGGCCGTAAAGCTTCGTGACCCGTCGCCCATGTCGGCGTAGGAGAAGTCCGACCCGGCTGCGGCATTTGTCCGTGCAGACGAACTCATCTTGCGAACACGGCCGGTCGAGGCAAATCGGATCCAGAGATCGTTGCCGATCATCAGGTAGGCCGTTCCTGCAACTCGGGGTGGAGCGGAGAAGACCGACAGGCTCCGCACGGTGCCGTCCGCGGCGTCCGACTGAAAGCTCTCCATCACCTGCGTTGCCTGCTCACGGCCGTTCCTGGTGATCGTCAGGGTGCTGCGGCTGTAGACGTCGCTGAGTTCGAATGCTTCGTCCGCGGCGGCGAGGATGTCCCCCACATTCTGTGCAGTGGTTGAGGCCACGCCGGCTACGAGGAAGCCGATGATCAAGAGTGTAGATTTCTTCATTCCTATCTCCTTTCCGTCTTGTGAGGTTGGCCTGCGACTCGCCGTGTTTGGTCTCCCGCATCGCGTGAACCCCAAGGCTTTAGGTTCCAACCGAATCGTTCATTCACCATCATGAGGAGCGTGGGGTGGAAGAGCACTGAGTAGGCGAAGGCGAGGGCGATCGCCACGGTCAACACGATGCCGGTCGAACGCAGCGCCCTCATCAGCGACGGGATAAACGATCCAAAACCGATCATGGTTGTCACCGCCGTCATGAGAATGGCTGTCCCCGTTCCGGCAAGGGTTGGGACGAGCCCCCCGCGACCCTCCTGCAGGTAGCGGTGATTGATGTGTACCGTACCGTCGATTCCAATCCCAACGAGGAGTGGGATCGCGATGATGTTGATGAAGTCAAATTGAATTTCGGTGATCGCCATGATGCCCAGGAGGCTCACAAAGGCCATGCCGAGCGGCAGGAACGAGAGCAGCGTGAGCTTGAGATTCCTGAAGTCGATGAGCAGGATGAGAAACACGACGATGAGCGCCGCAATCATCGATCGAATCCCGTCAACCTGCGCAATGCGCGTCATCTCGTCGGCGGCGAGGATCATACCTGTGGCGTCGGATGTCACGCTCTCGACCTGAGTGGTGAAGATGTTTCGGTACGATCCCACCCAGGGATTCTGACGAGGAAAGATGGTGACCAGGTTGGCTGCGCCGTCGCGCGATTGGTAGGTCGATCGGATCATGCGTGGCAGATCGTCCATGGTTACGGCGTCCGGGTTCGCCATCTGAAAGATCCGCTGATTCAGTTCAGGGCTGAACGCTTGCTGGAACTCTGCCAGGCGGGCGACCGCTCCGCCTTCGGATTCGAGCTTCTCGAAGAGTCGATCAAAGACCGACCTCTCCACCTTGTTGCCGTCGTTGTCGAGACCGGTCGCTCCGTTTAGTGCGTGCGCGAGTCTCTCGTTGCCTCCAAGAACCGAAAGATCACCCATCTCGACGAGATTGATCTCCAATCGGTAGAGCTCCTCCAGCAGGGCGTCGACGTCGATCACCGCCGTTGGGTCGTCATCTGAGAGGTTTCGCCTGATCTCCTCCAGGAAGGGTCGGCGTTCTGCCTGGTCAGCCGCTGTGGGCACGTAGGTGGTTACCGCTTCAACTGCACGAACAGACGCGAGATCTTCAAGATCATCAACGAGTGTGGGCAGATCCTCTGTGTCGCGAGTGATCAGGAAGAGTGAGTCAGGCGCCAGACCAAACTCCTCGACCAGCGTGTCCTGAAGCTCAACCGACTCGAGACCCTCGGCCTCCATCTCCATGAGGTTGTCCTCGATCGACACTCGGGGGGACCAGATCCCAAGGACGACGGCGAGGCCGGCTAGTCCTGCGATAAAGCCCCACGGGTGCCGAGACGAGACCTCTCCAATCCGCCGACCAAAATCCGATCGAATCCGCTGTTTGCGATGCACGAGCGGATCTGGCTTGCTGTGCCTGATGAGCCTGCGTTCACGGACTCCGACGATCGCGGGGACGAGCAGGAACATCGCGACGAGCTCTGCAAGGATACCGGCCGATGCTACTACCGCGAGCTCGCGAATCATTCCGCTGTCCGCGACGACGAGCGAGATGAACGCCGCTGCCGTGGTGAGTGCGCCGGTCACGATACCGCGCCCGGACTTCCTGAACGCGAGCCCCACCGCATCGACCGTGGAGGCGCCGCGGTCTCGCTCTTGTACAAATCCGCTTATCATGTGGATGGCGTAGTCCACGCCCAGCCCGACGAGCGCAACCATGTACATAGCCGTCACGATGCTCAGTCGGCTCACGAGGAATCCGGCGAGTCCTGCCGTCCAGTAGATTCCGATCACGAGAGGGAGGCCGATGATGAGAGGCGTCGACCAGAGTCGGAACACGATGACCAGCAGCGCGATGATAAGGATGATCGCGATCGTCATGCCGGTGGCGAACCCCTGCTCGGAGGTCACCATCTCATCGCGCCCCACTGCGATCAGGCCGGTAATGCCGGCGTGTACTCCATTGGCATCCGCGATCCGTTTGACCTCGCTCTCTATCGCCGTGGTTCCCTCAACCATCGGACGGATGTCGTTTACCGTGTAGGTTGGAAGTATCATCAGGAGGCCCATCTGCTCGTCGTTGCTGAGGAGGTAGGGGTCTCCAAGGAGGAAGGCGTTTGTCGCTCCGGACACCTCTTCCCGGCTGATCTCCTCTCCCTCCAGCTCACGATTCATCAGCGAGAGAATCTCCTCGAGTCCGTTCACCCACGCGACCACCTGCGCCTCATCGTCCTCAAGCGCACCACCGTCTCCGGAGTACTCGCGCTCCAGGTCGACGTTGAGCCCACGGAGGAACCCGAGGAGGTTTGTGTCCTGGTAGAGATCGACGAGCCGGTCCATGTCGGCGGTATCAACGAGCATGAGGCCGTGTTCGCTCGCGAAACTCGGATCAATGCCGCCGTAGATCACGTCGACGAACTCGCTGAATGCAGCCCCTGAGAGAGAGGCCTCGATCTCTTCGATCGTGCGGATGATCGTCTCCTTCTGATCCTCGCCCTCGTAGCCTCTCGCATCCACGACCGCCATGATCGCCGACGAGAAAGGAAACTGCTCCGTGATGTATCGGAGGTCTCGAACCTGTTCGCTCGAGTCCGGCATAATCGAGTAGAAGGTCATTTCGAGCCGGAGCCTCGCGACCCCGATCGTAAGGAGCGCGGTGATCGCAAGCGCGACAATGATTGCTCGGCCTGGGTTCGATGTTGCCCAGCGCGCCCACCTCTCCATGAGACCCCTTTGCGACGTCATTCTTCCTCCTCGTTGAGTTCAGAAACGCGGATTCGGCTCATGATGCTGTCGATTACGCGTGGGATGAGTTCCCCGTTGTCCACTCGGACCCCCGCCACGTCGAGCAGCAGGGTGCCTTCGTAGAACGCAGTGAGCTCGAAGGCGACCGCTTCGACATCGGTGTCCTGTCGGATCTCGCCCCGCTGAATCGCTCGGCTGAGCTCAAAGGTGATGTTCTTGATAAATCGCTGGTAGATACGGCCGATCGATTCTTGAAGCTCGGGGAACTTTTTCATCCCGGTGGTGAGCATGTAGAGAAACCGGTCGTAGTTCGCCAGGACCGATGTGATCCCAGTCAAGTCTTCGACTCCCGCCTTGAGCGAGTCGAGGCGACCAACCTGCTTGAGGACCGCGTCAAGAGGAGCATCAGACTCGAAGTACGAGTCCAGGATGCCGCTGAGCGTGGAGAGGAGAAGTCGCACCGCCGCCAGGAAGAGCTGGTCTTTCCCGTCAAAGTGGTGGTAGATCGCGCCCTTGGTTACTCCGAGCTCCTTGCTGATCTCATCCAGTGAGGAGCCCTGATAGTCGTGCTGTGAGAAGTACACCAATGCCTTCTCCGTTAGTCTCTGCTTCGTCTCCTGACCGCTCATATGACCTACCTAAAGTGTCTAATTGCATACTTAGAGTATGCTATAAAAGACTCGTAGTCAAGTGAAGATGGTTGCTCTCGCCATCTCCGTCGCCCATACTCCTGGCGTGTCGCATCTGGCCATTCTCTACTACGTAGTTGTCGCACTGGTCGGGTTTATGGCGCTTACCGTTAGTATCCTGGGCACCATCCGGTCGCGGATCGGCTCGTACTGGTTGCTCGTCGCCTTCTACGGGTTGCTTTCGGTTCGTATTGGGATCGTCGCGGTGGAGCAGTATATGGTGGTCGCCTTCGACCCGATTCCGACGAGTGCCCTCGAACGTACCGCCACGATTGGCGGCGCACTCACCGCACTCTTTATGTGTTCAATCACGCTCTACCTGCATACGGTAGTGCTCAGCCGGAAGCGCGTGATCGCAGATGCCGTCGTAGTCGGCGTCTCGCTCTTTGTGCTCGTAGTCACCGCTCTCCCCGGACTCAGAGTCTCACGGGTCGCCGGCGACATCGTCGGCTTCACTCTGCTTGGTAGCATTGCGTACATCATCTCGCTTGCGCTCTTCGTCTACGTCCTTGTCATCTGTGCCGGTGGCTCAAGGCGAGGGCGTGCCATTCGAGAGGTGGTTCTCATCTGGTCGCTTTTTGGGTTCGGACTCGTTGCGTTCACCCAGGACTTCTTTGGGATGATCTCCTACTTCGCAGGGGCACGGCCCCTTGCCATCGGCACGACATCGCCCTCGTTCCTGGCTGCGTCAGTCCCGCACTTGGTCTTTGGCGGTGTCCTTGTCTACTACTTTGGTAGTTATGTCTTGTCCGAACGGCAGGCGACTCCCGCGAAGCTCGATTCGATCATTGAGCGATACGGGATCTCCCCGCGAGAGGCCGAAGTGATCCCGCTTCTCAATCGTGGTCTCTCGAATCGAGAGATTGCCGAACGCCTCTTTGTCAGCCTCGCGACGATCAAGACGCACGTTCACCGGATCTACGAGAAGACAGGAGCAAAGAGCCGATACGAACTCTTCCGATTGACGCGCGACTGACCTCTCAGGGGTCTCACTCCAGGATGAGATCTGCAATGTGTCCGGCGATCCTGTCGATGTGGACGCGACCGTAGTTACTCACCACTGCGATCGCCAGCTCGTCATTGGGGTAGACCCAGAGAAGCGTATTGATGCCGGGTCCTCCGCCGTGGTGCTCGAAGTATGGCCCTCGCTGATCCCGTCCCAGGTACCAGGCGAGGCCGTGTCCAAGTGGCTGCCCGTTACTCGCCGGCTGCGATCGGAGCATCGACCTGACACTTCGAGGGCTCAAGACGATCGTGCCGTCCACCCTGCCACGTGACAGAAAGAAATCACCAAGGCGACTCACATTGTCCGCGGTCCCAATCAATCCGCCCCACGCCGGAGAGATCCAGAACGGCACCAACTCAACATGTGAGCCGGTTTCTCCCGAAATCATTCCTTCTCCGTCTTTTCCGTGTTCATTCATCATCGAGACAAATCGTGACCGATCCGCCACCTCAAGCGTCGATCTCGCGACCTCAAACGCAGGCCGGAACGACGTCGCTTCAAGGCCGGTGGGTATCAGAATCGCGCGGGAGACGTACTCTTCGAACACTTCTCCCGTCACGCGCTCCACGATGACTCCCAGGATGAGGAATCCCCAATTGTTGTAGACCGAATGTGAGCCGGGATCGAACTCGGCCTCGCCGGCGTGGCTCACGTACCACTCGAGCGTCTCTTCCAGCGACGGCAGATGCTGCATCGCCGTGCCCACAAGATGAACCTCTTCCAGATGCGCAATGCCACTCGAGTGCGTCAGCAGGTGACGCACGGTAAAGGTCTCAGATTGATGAAGCTCGGGGACATATCGTCCTACCGGATCATCCAGATCGATCGCTCCACGTTCAACCTGCTGCATGATCGCCATCGCCGTTACAATCTTCGTGATCGACCCCCAGTTGAACCGAGTCGCTCCGGTCGCGGGAGTCCCGAACTGAAGCTCACCTGCGGTGAACTCGTAGACGACGTCGCCCTTGTGGCGCACGGAAATCGAGACGGCGCCGGCCTCGCTCACCTCGCTTGTGCGTATGTAGTGTTCGAGCGCTTCGGTCGTCTGGGGGCGCCAGATATCTCCCGCCGCCTCCGTGAACATAAAGCTCCCAACCAGACGCATGATGGGGCCCGGCGGGTCACTCTCGAACGGCTCCTCCGGCACGACGACAACCATGTAGGCCGTCCCGCCTCTGAACTGGTAGGCGACCGCGAGGTCCGAATCATTCGGTTGCTCGTGATAGATAAAAAGCTTCCACTCTCCCATGGTCATCGCCGCGTCTACTGTGAGGTCTGACGCCCGGACGCCGAGCCGCGCGAGAGCAGCAGTAACTGCGTCGTCTTCACGCGCCCGCTCTGCCGTCACGATGTGGGTGACCATCGGAATGGACTCGTACCAGTAGGAGTAGTCGGCGTCACTATCTCTGATAGGCACGAGTTCATCCGAGACGGAGAAGGCGAACCGGCCGTATGGATCCTCAACTCGCGTGCTCCTACCGAATGTGGCACATCCGCCCACGATCGTAGCCGCGGCGAGCGCTACCAGGGAGTACAGAACGTGTTTCATGATTCCTCCGTTCTCGAGGCTATGGCGAAGCAGGAGCTTCGTCTGTCGATCAAGAGGTTGATTCGTTGAGAGATCTGTCGATCAACGGGTTGACTCGAAAGGGCGGGCACGAAGCGCCCGCGCATGGTCAGCCCACGGCGTCCATCAAGATTGAGAGCTTCCTCGCCAGGTTAGGAACATAGGGAACCGCGGCACAATCTACGCCCGACCGCTCAACACCTTTGCCTCGTAGTCGGTAACATCATCGATCCATGCCTTTCCAACCGGCACATCCTTGCGTGAGCAATACTCGTCCCAGATAATCCCGAACGGGAGCGACTTCGCCTCCTCGCTGAGGGCAAGGCGATCACCAAGCTTCCCGGCTGCTTCGGCCTCTCGCATCAGTTCGGTTGGTTCGAGTAGCGCCGCAAGCGCCGACTTGAGTGCCGCGCGCGTACCCGTCACCCACGCTTCAATCCGGTTGATGCTCGCGTCAAAGAAGTCGAGCGCAACTGAGATTCGGTTCCACGCCTTTGCTCGTTCAATGGCGCGCATGATCGCGCGGGTCTCGTCGTCAAAGAGAACGACGTGGTCAGAGTCCCACCGGACCGGGCGCGAGACGTGGAGCAAGAGCTGCGGAAAGAAGGGGAGGAGTGCGCTGACCTTGTCCGCGATTGACTCCGTGGGATGGTAGTGTCCTGCGTCCATGCAGAGAACCTTCTCACGTGACTGCGCGTAGGCGAGGTAGAACTCGTGAGATCCAACCGTGTAGCTTTCAGCGCCGATGCCAAAGAGTTTGCTCTCCACAGCGTCCAATGTCTGTGCCGGATCGACCGCCTCGGCAAAGCACGCGTCGAGTGACTCAACGAGATGCTCGCGATGCCTCAGGCGATCGACCGGTTCATCCTTGCTGGCGTCCGGAATCCAGAAGTTGTTCATTGCCGGCGTTCCAAGCGCCTTCCCCATGGCCGCTGCAATCACTCGGCACTGCTTCCCGTGCTGAACCCAGAACTCTCGGATGCCCTTGTCCGGGTGGGCGAGGGTCATCCCGTCGTCCGCCTTTGGGTGTGAGAAGAAAGTTGGGTTGAAGTCGAGACCGATCCCGAGGTTCTTCGCCCAGTCGATCCAGCCTGAGAAGTGTCTTGGCTCGAC
>JANQQY010000446.1 GCA_028284845.1 Spirochaetales bacterium | reverse complement strand
CAGGACAGCCGGAGCCGCATTGGTTACGGCTATCCGGTCGGTGGCGTGGTTGATCGCCTCTTTGACGCACTGGAAGAAGACCAGACCTCAATTGGCTTCACTATCGCAGAGACGCCGTACGTGGATGCCCCAATCACGAGCGACATCCTCACTGACGACCTGGAAGAGGATCTGCAGTTGAGTGAGTTTGCAGACGGGTACATCATGGTCGCCAAGATCGTAGACTATGTTCCCGTTACTCCCATCCCGGGCTTTATTACCGAGGAGAACATCGAGCGTGCCAAACGCAACTTCCCCGGCCCTGATCCGGAATCTGTGGAAGAGGGTGAAGTAACACCGGGTGAGTTGAATGAGTTCATCGCCGGAACAGCCTCAAACATGTCCAGAATCTTCGAAGGATTCGAGTAGGAGAGTATATGCCAGCCCGCGTGAGCGGCGTGGGGACCTCTGTGCCCCCACGCGTGATGACAAACGACGAGCTCTCCAAGATCGTCGATACCTCTGACGAATGGATCTTTTCGCACACCGGAATCAAGTCTCGTCACATCGCAGCGGATGATGTTGCGGCGTCAGATCTGGGTCTCGAGGCGGCTCAAGCTGCTCTTGGTTCGGCGGGCGTGGAGCCGGAGTCGATCGATATGATCCTCCTCGCGACGTCGACACCCGACTATCCGAGTATGCCGGCGACTGCATCGATCATTCAGGACCGACTTGGAGCGGGCAATGCCGGTGCAATGGACATCTCCGTAGCCTGCTCGGGGTTCGTCTACGGTCTTGGAACCGCCGCCGCCTTCATCAACTCGGGGCAATCATCGTGCATCCTGGTTATTGGGTCCGAGGTGTACAGCAAGATCATCAATTGGGCCGATAGAAACTCGTGCGTTCTCTTTGGAGACGGCGCGGGCGCAGTCGTCGTGCAAGCGACCACGGACGCCGGCATCAGTGACACCGTTTTGCACTCGGTCGGCAGCGGAGCGTTGAGCCTCTACCGACCGGTGGGAGGGAGCCGGGAGTCGTGTCTTCCTTCAACACCCGACTCACGCACGAAGCTCCACATGGAAGGCCGACAGGTCTACAACTTTGCGGTGCAGGCAATCATCGACACAGTCGAAGAAATTCTTGGTCGGAACAACCTGACAATCGCGGACGTGAATCACGTCGTAGCCCATCAGGCGAACGTTCGAATCATCGATGCGGCGTGCAAACGTGCCGGTTATCCGTCTGACATTTTCTTCAAGAACATCGAGCACTATGCAAACACATCGGCCGCCTCGATTCCCATCGCTCTGAACGATATGGAACAGCAAGGATTGCTCGGTCCCGGAGACACGGTGATCACCGTTGGATTTGGAGCCGGCCTAACCTACGGCGGAAACCTGCTCACCTGGGGTTAGGGACAGAGCGTTCAGAATCTGATGACGCACTCCGTCCCGCGCCCAAACCGCGTCCGCTCGTTCAGCCGCACGTCCATGGTTCCATCAATCTGTGATACCAGGACCTCTACGATCTTCATGCCGAGGGACGACGACGCCTCGTAAGCTCCACCATCCTCGACGCCGCTGAAGCCCTTGCCGTTGTCGGCAACGCTGAGCGTATAGCCGTCCTCTTCTTCCAGGAACTCAATCAGCACCTCAGCCCCAGGTGGTGGAGGCGCGGAGAAGGCGTGCTTCATTGCATTCGTGACAAGCTCGTTTGTGATGAGGCCGCACGGCGTGGCCGTGGATAGAACGAGGGGGCTTGAGCGAACGTGGGTCTGAACCGCGATCGATCGACCATGGAGACCCCTGAGACTCGCGGCCAGCGAGGCGAAATAGTCACCCATGTTGACCTCTGCGAAGTTGTCGCTGTGATAGAGCCGATCGTGGATCAGGGCCATCGCTCCTATTCGCTGGCGACTCGCCTGGAATCCGGCGCGTGCCTCCGAATCGGCAACCAGATGTGACTGGAGACTCAGGAGGCTCGAGATCACCTGCATGTTGTTCTTCACGCGGTGATGAATCTCTTGAAGAAGTGCCTTGTTCTGGGCGAGCGCGTCCGCTGTCGTCTCCTGAGCCTCTCGCCGTTCGCGAACCTCCTTCGCGAGTTGATCGTTCGCTCCGCGGA
The DNA here is from genome assembly GCA_028284845.1 of Spirochaetales bacterium. GTDB lineage: Bacteria > Spirochaetota > Spirochaetia > DSM-27196 > SLST01 > SLST01. The sequence continues at coordinate 4,487 of JANQQY010000446.1, read as the reverse complement.
GGGCGCTTGTGCGTTCGGCGACTCGTTGCTCGAGGTCGGCCTGAATCTCATGGAGAGCAACCTCAACCTCGCGTCGAGTCTCAACCTCTTGCTCGAGAGCATGTTTGCTCGCCTCAAGGGCAGCTGTGCGGCGCCGAACGGACGCTTGGAGGGCTTGCCTCTGCTCCTCGGCTCTCGAGATACCCGTGCGAACGGCAATCCAGGCAACCCCGATAATCGCGACGGCCGCAAGTATCACAAAGACAGGCGTTTGCCAGAAGTAGGGCCGCACGTCCACCATGAGCACGATCTCCGCAGCAGAAGTGATTCCATCGCTATTGGTGGCGCGAACGAGGAGTTCAAAATCGTCTGGAACGAAGTCGCGAAGTACGATCTCCCGCTGGGATGACGGCGCGGACCAGGTGACATCGGTCGATCGGCGATACGAGTAGGTCGTCCGATCCGGAGCCGAAAAATCGAGACCGGAAACCTGAACGCGTAGTTCCGGTGCACTCGCCGGCAAGACAACCGTATCGACCTGTCCGTCTCCAGACTCCGGGTTCCACTCGAGACTCACGGCGCCCGGCGCCTGAACGGATGTGACGACCAGCCGAGGGACAAAGGCGTTCTGTTCGATCGCATTCGAGTCGAGAACGAGAAGGCCCTCATCCGTTCCAATCACAACCGACCCGTTCGGGTCTACCGCAATCGCCGGCGGCGCCGGGCGACCAGTGAACAGCCCATCCAAGAGCGTGAAGAGCTGTCGGTCGGCTGCAGCCGGACGATATCTGAAGAGACCTGACGATGAGAGAACCCACACATCACCCGATTCGTCCATCACGGCACCGAGGGGAGGATCAATGCCAAGATCGCGAGGCTCAACAAGCCAGAGCGTTCGGGAGAGTTCCGGATCAATCAGGCCAATGCGGCCGCGGGTGTCCACGGCGAGAACCATGCCATTTACGGTCTGCTGAATAGACGAGACCGCCACGCCCGGTCCCGGTCGGAAGGGATGGTTAATCGCCTCGATCCGTCCGGTCCAGTCGAGACGCGAGATCCTCGGTTGGCTCGTCCCGAGCCAGACGCCGCCTCCGTGGGCAGCACCAAGCGCCGTGATTTCACCATTCGTCCGAGTGGGAGTCACGGTCTGCGGATCGATTCCGGCCCTGACAACGATGACGCCGGAGCGGCTGGTTCCCAGATAGAAGGTCGCCGATTCAACCGCCACGGCAACGACATCGGAATCAAAACGACCGGTCACTATCGGCCCATCGGTTGTCGCCTCGAGAAGATGAGCCCCAGACGAACGCAGTCCTACTGCTACGTGCCGCCCATCGGACGCGAGCGAGTCAATCGGACTCGGCGCCATACGGGCATCGCGGGGCGTATACCACGGCGACAGCTCGCCGGAATCGGTATCAAGAAGAAGAACCCCATTTGACTCGGTGCCCACCAGAACAGAACGATCGTTGTGCTTGGAAAGGCGTGTGACTCGCAGACAGCAGAGGTTCGACGGCACGTCACGTCGCGTGAAGGCGCTCCACCTCGACACGTGATAGAGCGGTCCCGCAGAGGCCGTCGCCGCCCAGATCGCCCCGGAATGGTCAACGTGAATGGCGTTGAGTCGGGAGGTGATCGCCAGCGCACTCTCTTCTTCATAGGTCTCCGGCTCGAGCCGGACTATGCCGCCAGACGGCTGATAGACCCACAGGTCGCGAGGCGTTTGATAGACAAGTCGAGCCGGAGTCGTCGTATGGCGAGTCCACCTGCCGTCGGATCGATCGAACCCCACCAAGCCTCCGGAGGTCGCAAGCAGAAGCTCACTGCTCGATACAATCGCAGCGTCGTGGACATCGAGGATTGATCGAGGATCCGCAGAGAAGGAAGGCGGAGGTATCGGCGTGTCGACCACTCGCCCGTCAGCATCGACGATGGAGATCCCGGAGCGCTCATGGACGGCTATGGTGTGTCCGGTTGAGTCAACGGCTATCGATTTCACCCGGGCAGCGGCAAGGCTGTTCGTGCCCAACGGATCGTAGATGACCCGAGATACGGCAGACGTCGACGAGTCAAAAAAGATGAGCCCGCCCACTTCAGTTGCCATTCGGAGAACGTTGTCCCGTCCCATCACAAGGTCGGTGAGGACCTCATCGCGAATCTCTGAACCAATGATGACTGCCTCTACCGAACGTACGGAACTAACGTAGCGGTACACCCCTCCTCGTCGTGTTCCAATCCATACGTTCCCGGAACCATCGGCGTCCAGGGCAACGATGTGGGGATCTCTCAGGGAGTCGTCACCCACCCTGACAAACTCGTATCCGTCGAATCGGAAGAATCCGTTCTCAGTACCAAACCAGAGGAAACCTTCTGCGTCGGATTCAATATCAGTCACCGTCCACGATGGGAGCACCGTTGCGCCCGGTGGTGAGATAAATGCAGACTCGGCTACGATCGGCGCAGGACAGATACAGCATAGGAGCGCCGCCGCGAGAAGTGAGATCCCCCTGGCCACGCCGCATTATCGGGCAGGCATTGAGCATTCGCAAGCCTGCTATACTTGGGTCGTGGACACCCTGCATCACGTTCTCTACCACGAACTCATTACCGATCGATGCTCGCTTGCAGACGCAGTTCGTACGATCGAGCGATTTCTCGTGAGTGCAGGGAAGCTCGACCCGGATGCAGAGTGTCGCAATGCCGTTGCGTTCCTCACAGGCGGCAGAGAGGAGGACGATTGGGATGGTTGTCCCGAGGCTCCGGAGGTCGAGCGCACCTATCACGCACTGATCGTGAAGCGACTCTTTGACGATTACCCTGAAACGGAGATCCGCGACGTTATCAATCTTGCCCACAAGGAGGCACTCGCTCGGCAGGCAGATATTCTGCTTCGTGATGAACCGGTCGATCTTGGAGCGCTCGAGAGGGTGCTCGCCGAGTTCGCAGATCTCCCTGTAGGCGAGTCTCAGGTCTCGCCGAGCATCGCACTGGGTGTGCGGGTCCAGCTGATCAGCCTGCTCATCAGCGAGAATCTGTTCTACGTGGGAATCGCGAAGAACCACGTAACGATTCGGGATGCGGCGAGACTGATGGACCGATTTGTTGGGAAGCGCGGCGGTCGCGTTGGCGGGAAGAGCGCCGGTGTGATTCTCGCCAACCGAATCCTCAGACCCTCATACGGCGAAGAAACCGGACTCGAGGAGCAGATCGCGGAAGTCGACAGCTACTTCCTAACGGCCGAGGTCTTTAATCGGTTTGTGGAGCACAACAGCCTGCAAGAGGGTCACAGCCTCAAGTACATGGAACCGTCCGAACGAGAGGCGGCGCAGGCCGACCTGGAGCGGCGGTTCGCTCGCGGTAGCTTCCCGGAAGACCTCGAGATCGCGTTGAAGGAGCTACTGAGCAAGTTTGATGAGGGACCACTGATCGTGAGGTCGTCGAGTCTGCTTGAAGACAGCATGGGCTTCCCCTTCTACGGGAAATACGACTCGGTCTTTATCACAAACCAAGGTAAGGAGGGCGCACGGCTCGAATCGCTGCTGCGGGCGATCAAGGAAGTCTATATCAGCATCCTCTCGAGTTCGGTTCTCGAGTACCGAAAGGACAAGGCGCTCCTGGATTACGACGATATCATGTGTGTGCTCGTCCAACGGGTGATCGGGCAGAAACATGGGAAGTACTTCTTCCCTGACGCCGCAGGTGTCGCCTTCTCACGAAATCAGTATCGGTGGTCACCGCGCATTGACCCGGAGGCCGGTGTTGTCCGACTCGTCTACGGACTTGGTACGCGGGCCGTTGACCGAAGCGGCGACGACTATCCGCGCCTGATTGCCCTGAGCCACCCCGAGCTCCGCCCGGAGAGTACGATGCGGGAGCAGGTGAAGTACTCTCAGCGCTCGGTTGACGTACTCAACCTTGAGACGCACGCTCTCGAATCGGTCCACTTCAGTGATCTCGTGAACGAGGCGCGCGAATCGGACCCGCAGTATAGCCCGTCCCACGCGATCTCAATCGCCGCCGATGACCGGCTGCAGAACCCCATCCTCTTTCCCGAGTCGATCCGCCCCGGCGAGGCGGCCATCAGCTTTGACGGTCTGATAACAGGCGGAGCATTTCCGAATCTTATTCGCGATGTTCTCTCACGGCTCGAGGACGCCTACGGAACACCGGTGGACGTTGAGTTTGTCTGGCAAGACGGCAAGCTCTACATATTGCAGTGCAGACCACTGGCTCAAGGCGGCGACGGAGGCGAGCCGGTTCACGTCCCAACGCCGCACAACGATCAACACGTTCTCTTCACGACCTCACGCTCCATCTTCCAGAGCGCACATCGATCAGGGATCTCACACGTTGTCGTCGTGGACGGCTCGGCCTACCATCTGCTGAAGGATGAATCGGAGAAGCTGGAGGTGGCGCGCCTTGTGGGACGGGTCAACCGTGCACTTCGTGAGACGCCCTACCTCCTCGTTGGGCCCGGACGCTGGGGCACCAACAACCTCGAGCTTGGC
>JANQQY010000110.1 GCA_028284845.1 Spirochaetales bacterium | reverse complement strand
GCTTTGCTCTTGTTATTCCTGCGGCCGGAATCGTCTCGGCCGCAGGCCCCAACTCGGTGAGTCTTACAGCGGCTATCGTATTTGCCGGGCTCGCGGTTGTCGCCGTCTACGATGCGGGTCGTGTCGTGCTTATCGTGACCCGGCACGGCGTCGGAATCGCCGGCCCGCTCCTCTCTTCAATCCGATGGTTCGCATGGACGGAGATCGTTGAAGTTGAGACGGAACCGCCGGTGGTCTCGATCACCACGACCGGACGCGAAATGTTTCAGATGTTCCTTGAGCCGCGAACAGCGCGCTTGGTCAATACGATGATCCACCGCGCCCTCATTGCTCGCCCGCCGCTGTAGACACTCTGCCGGCGTCGCGGTACACAGCTTACAAGAAAAAGACGGTCACCCCCGCGACGGCGATCACCGCTCCTGCGATCTCGCGCACCGTCACCTTTTCGGCGAACAGAATCACCGATGGCGCAATGATGAGAACAGGGACAAGCGCCATGATCGTGCTCGCGACGCCTGCACTTGTGTTCTGAGTAGCGTAGAGACCGAGGGACACGCCCAGAAATGGACCAAAGACGGCGCCCACACTTACCCGAGCCATCGCGCCGCCGTCTTTGACTGCAGTGACCACGCGGTTCCAGCGGCCGCGGATCGTAAACAGAAGTGCGAATCCAGCGATTCCGGCGATGACGCGAATCTGGGTGGACGCAAATGGATCAAGATCGAGGCCGGCGCCCACTCGGCTGAGAATGAGGCCGCCCGCTTGGCCGAGTGCGCCACCCAATGCGAGGAGGACACCGCGTGTCATTCGCCGTGGGGATCCGGTCGGCGACGGTTGGCCATCGGACTTGAGGACGACAAGCGCGATCCCTGAGACCGTGACCGCCATCCCCGCCGCGCCGAGCCAGTTCAACTCCTCACCAAGGACTGCCCACCCAAGCAGCGCTGTGATTGGCGGCACCGACGCGAATACAAGCATGGAGATTCTGGCACCGATCTCAACGAATGCCTGAAACAGCAACAGATCTCCAATGACAAAGCCGACGAGTCCGGATATCGCCAGCCACGTCCATGCATCCAGCGGAAGATCGGTGGGAATGAGCCGGCCGCGCGTGAACACTCCCAAGACGGCGAAAATCACGAGGGCGAAAACGAGGCGGATGATATTGACCGTAAAGGAACCAATTCGCTTCCCGGCGGATTCGAAACTGAGAGCCGTGATGGTCCAGCAGATGGCTGTCCCGAGGGCCGCGAGTTCGCCTATGCGTGCTGTCATGAACGGCAAAGCTACTGACACGAGTTCCGATTGTCAGCCGTGCGCAGAGGCACAGCCGACTTGGAACGCGTATCGATCCATGATGTAGTACCCTATGCCCATGGTGAGGGACCTCTCGGCTGAGCTCGAGCAGATACCCAACTGGACACACGTGTCGTTCAAAAAGAACATCCTCACGACGCTCGAGCGCAGCCTTGATGAGGCGGAGCAGGTTGAGAACGTGCTTGAAGGCTTTTATCAGGGTATTGGTATCACAGGGACCGGGTCAGGCGCTCCGGGGCTTCTCTGCACCACCGACCTGCGGTTGATGTTCCTCATTTCCGGCAAGAGCAAGCGGCCACCGGAGGTGCTCGATTATGACGACGTCGTATCCGTGGAGACCAAGCGCGGCTACTCCTCCACCCGGATCACGATCAGGCTGTCCGAGAGCACCGTAGAGCTCACCGCCGTCACCAACATCAATCAGATTAATGCGTTTATTGCGAATCTGACCCAGAAGATCGAAGCACCGGTGGAGGAGACCGGCGAGCAGCGATCGGATGCGGAGTCGCGGCTGGCTAACCTCGGTTTCCTTCATACTGAGGCCAAGAAGATCTACGTCAGTATCAATGACTACAAGCAGTTCAATGGCGAACCAACCTTCCTTCGTCAGATGGTCGACGATCTCCTCGCGCTCACGGCGATTTCCCTCAGGACGGAGACCGATATCTCGGAGGAAGCGCGACTTTTCGTCTCCATGGTGTTTATGCCTCTGCGACAGCGAATCGTGAACGATCGTGCCCTCGTTGAAGATCTCTTCCGTTACGACAGCCTGCCACTACACCACCGAAAGGCAATCCTCTCGCACTGGCATACGTTCAACAACGAGATTCAGAAGGCTGCTCGCAATGTAAACGGCTCTCTCAAGAGTTTAAACTACCTTAAACGTTATGACGACGATGAACAGACCACTCACTTTGATCGTGTAGCATCGGTCTTCTACAGCTTCTCACAGGTAACGATCAAGGCAGATGGAGAGATTAATCCTTCGCGGGAATCAACGATCGAGAAGGTCCGAACGCTCATCTACGGCGAAGCTGCAACCTCCGATGCGGACGCGGAGGCGGATCGCAAGGAGGCCCGGACCCGTAAGCCGGATCGTGACGCGGAGAAGCAGGAGACCCTGGAAGAGGTCATGGAGAAGATCGACGCCTTGATCGGCATGGGGAAGATCAAGGAGCAGATCACAACCTTTGTGAACCTGGTGAAGGTTCAACAAGAGCGCGAGAAGCGCGGCATGCCGGTTACTCCTGTCAGCCTTCACGCGGTGTTTTACGGACCCCCGGGAACCGGAAAGACAACGATCGCTCGCCTGCTGGGAAAGGTCTATCGGTGTCTTGGACTCTTAGAGGAGGGTCACCTGATCGAGACCGATCGCGCCGGGCTTGTCGCCGGCTACGTGGGTCAGACCGCCATCAAGATCGATGAACTGGTTAACGAGGCGATGGACGGCGTGCTCTTCATAGACGAGGCTTACACGCTTGCGATGAACAAGGACGGTCGGGACTTTGGGCAGGAGGCGATCGATACCCTCCTCAAGCGCATGGAGGACTACCGCGATCGGCTCGCGGTCATCGTAGCTGGATACCCTGACGAGATGAAGGAGTTCATCAACTCGAACCCGGGTCTCAAGAGCCGCTTCAACCGGTTCTTCTACTTCGATCACTACACACCAAAACAACTCTTGCAGATCTTTGACCTCTTTATGCGAAACGCGAGCTTCACCCTCACCGGTCCGGCCAAGAACGCGATCAAACGACTCTTCACGGCGTTCTACGAAGAACGCGACAAGAGCTTTGGGAACGGCCGATTTGTCCGGAACCTCTTTGAGAGGATGGTTGAGCGGCAGGCTAACCGAATCGCAAAGATCACGCCGCTCACTGACAACGTCCTCTGTTCACTGGCGAAGGCGGACGTACCAACGCGTGACGAGTTCCGGGAGCATTGATGGTGGGTTGGCAGTCGTACTTCGCTGGAAAGCGGGTCTGGGTCACCGGCGCGAGCTCCGGAATTGGTGAGGCCCTTGTCCGCCATCTGGGCGAAGCGGGGGTCGTCACCATTGCGAGTGCCCGTCGCGTTGATCGTTTGGAACGGCTCGCATCGCACTACAGTTCGGTTCACGCCCTCGAGCTTGATCTGGCTCAGAAGAGCGCGCTCTCCCAGGCCGTCAACACCGCGTGGGAGATTGATGGCGGCGTTGATGTCCTGGTAAGCAACGCCGGAATCAGCCAGCGTGCGCTCTTCCTCGAGAGCGATCCTGAGGCGCTGGAACGAGTCATCGAGATAGACCTCCTGGGTACCATGCGCCTGACTCAGCTTGTAGCCGCACGGATGGCGCACCAGGGCTCCGGTCATCTGGTTGCGATCTCAAGCGTTGTGGCTCGCATCCCTGCACCCCTTCGGACCGCATATGCCGCGGCGAAGCTCGGTCTTCACGGCCTCTACGATTCCCTCCGCGGAGAGCTTGGGCCGCTCGGCATCGATATCTCGATCGCGCTTCCGGGCGCCGTCAGAACGGAGATCAGCCACCACGCCGTTACCGCAACGGGCGAGCAGCATGGCGAGATGGATGCGAACCAGGAGTCGGGCGATCGCCCGGAGCGGTCGGCCCGGGCCATTCTCCGGGGCGTTGCCCGCAAGCGCCGCGAGTTCCTCGTCTCAATGACACCGAAACTCTGGTTGGGAGTCGTCCTCCGCGGCGTCGCACCCGGACTCTTGTGGCGAACTCTCGCAAAGGTTTCCGTCACATGAGACCGGACCCGCACATCCTCTATCGCAGGCTTGAGGGTACAAACGACGTCGTGCCGCACGCGCCCGTGATCTGCCTGCGAGATGGGTCGGCCCTTGTTTACCGTCACGACGGCTCCGTGCGGCTGCCCCTTGTATCCGAACTTCAGGCTGAGGATCTCATCCCGAACGCCACCATCCACCAAATCGCCCTCTCTCACGATCGCCCGGTCTACTGCGTTGAGGCGGATCACGATGAGCCGGCCGCCCCGCTTGTGCTGGAAACCTACAGGAATCTCTTTGGCGTTCTCAACGATGTTGACTTCGGCCTCATGGGGAGAGCGATGCAGATCCTCGACTGGGATCGAACTACGCAGTTCTGTCCCGTGTGTGGACGCAAGACGATCGTCGCGACCACTGAGGCTGCGAAGAGCTGCGAGTGCGGTCATACACAGTACCCTCGACTTGCACCCGCGATGATCGTCGCCGTTGTTCGCGACGGCAAGCTGCTCCTTGGCCAGTCGCCCCGGTTCAAGGGGCAGTTTCACAGCATCCTCGCCGGTTTCGTCGAGGCCGGTGAGTCGGTTGAGGAGTGTGTTGTCCGGGAGGTGTGGGAAGAGGTCCGAGTTCGCGTTACCGATGTCGAGTATTGGGGCAGCCAGCCGTGGCCGTTTCCGCACTCGCTGATGCTTGGATTCACGGCCCGCTACCTGTCGGGCGAGATCGACCCTGATCCCGCTGAGATCATCCATGCAGAGTGGTATGGCCCGGATGAGCTGCCTGATGTGCCGAGCGAAGTCAGTATCTCGGGCAAGATCATTCGTTGGTTCGTGGAGAGATACGGAGCAAAACCATGATCAGAGTCATGCTCGTTGTTGGAGTCGTCGCCGTGCTCATCTCGTCCTGCGCGCTCTTTCGACCGGCGGCGACCGCATTGCTGGGAGAGGCGCGCGTCACGGCGACCGCGCTCCCGCTCGGTACGATTGCGGTTCCGGCTGGTCAATCGAGTCGCCTCCCCTACGAGTCAAGACCGTCGGAGTGGATTCCCGAATCGGGTCCGGTGCGAAGCCTCGTAGAGGAGTGGGCCGCGAGAGAGCTTCCGGAGTGGCAAGAGGAAGGGAAGGTCAACGCTCCTCGCGTGATTCTGGCCAAGCTTGCCCTCGGCGTCGACATTCCGGAAGTCAACGCCTATCTGCAGGCTGCAAGACCGTGGGCGGGAATTGGCAGCACCTGGTCACTTCGTCCCCGGGGAGATTACGATTTCTCGCTCCCCCCGCTCACGGCGATTCTCTACCACTACGGGGACGATCCCGATCGGCTCTATCCGGAGACCGCTGACCACCTGCTCAACGTGCTTCTGAATCAGGAAGGAGCCCGATTCATCACCACCGTGCCCGGCAGTCTTCGACTTGTCGCTGAGACCGAAAACCACATTCTCATGACCGAGGGCAGTCGCTACCTCAAGAATCAGTGGCTCGTTCGCCATGGAAGCACAGACCCCATTCACGACAATGCGACAAACGGTCTTCGCGAGAAGCTCGTCGACTACATCCACGAGATCGATCGTGCGGGCGCCTATGAGTTCAACAGCACACCGTACATGGGCTACACGCTGATGGCGTTGCTGACGTTGGACGCGTTTGCAGATGAGCCGGTTGCAATCGCGGCCCGTGAGGCGATCGATCGGATCAACTTTGAGTACGCAGTAAGCTCCCACACCTTCCGACGATACGCTCCCTACCGCCGCCAACGGAGCCGCGCCGGACGTACCGATCTCACCGATCACCCGCATACCTCGATGATGCGAACCTGGACCAACCTCGGCGGTGAGACCTGGCCGATTGAGAACAACGAACATCAAGCGGTCTACGCCGCGCTCATGCCCTACCGGCTTCCGGACGAAACGTTGGCGATCGCGGCGCGCCCGGCCAATCGACCGCACTCATGGTTCATCCAGATCGGTCGCGGTCCCGGCGCCTCGCCCGAGATCTACTCTTCCGGCGACGGCTTCTTGCTCTCCGCCGGTGGGACAGGCAGACCCAGGCTGACGCAGATCGTCTCACGCCCCATCACACTCTTCCTTGACGACGGTGCCGAGGATCTCGCCGAGCTAATCTCAATCGGCGGCAGCGGCCCATACGAGGCGTGGAACAACACGGGGGTGCTTGAGCGGTTTGCCGTGGGTCGCTCGCCGCTCGTCGTGCCGGAGGAGATGCAGCCGATCGTGTCTGGTGATCTCTGGCGCGTCTTTGTCGATGCGGGCGGAAAGGTGTTGATTGCAGCCGCCGATACCGGGAGCACTGCGACTCTTTATCTCGAACCGACAGTCGAAACCGCCGATCACGATGCCGCTATCGACCTCCTTGGTCGGCTCGAGGCGACGATCTCCGCAGTCGATCTCGAGTCCGGTTCGATCGATTTGCCGGATGGGCGGTCGGTCGAGTTTGACCTCGATGCCGATTCCGACACCTGGGTTATCTCGCACATCGATGGGCGGCCTGCGAATCGCGACGTAACGCTCTGGCCGCGATTAGGTGGTGAGATTGCGGAGATCGAATAGTCAGATGAGCGAGCCTCTCGATCGCGTGATGATCCTCTCGTGGGGCATCGCGCACCCCGGCCGCCGATCGCGACGCGCCCTTGCCGCCATGCTTCGCGACGTGACTCCTGCCTCGACGCTTTGCTGGGTCAGCCGCCCCGATTCGATCGAACGGGACCTCGAACATCACCGTCCCGATCTCCTCGTTCTCCACTACCACGCCAAACGAACTCCAGCTGCTCCGGCTCGATTTGTGCACGCCCTCAACGCCTACCTCGCAGATGGGGGACGGGTACTCGCGCTGCATGCGACCACCGCATCCTTCAAGAGAGACGATTCCTACGCCGCCCTGATCGGCGGGAGATTTGCCGGCCATGGGCCGGTCGGGCCCGTATCGATTCGCCTACCCGGGCGACCCGACCTTGCCGTGGAACTTGTGGACGAGCTCTACACGCACGAGATAGAAGCCGATGCCACCGTGGTGGCCTCCTCCTCCAACGGTGAGCCCGTCGCATGGGTCCGAACAGTGGGGCGGGGTGCGCTCGCCTATGCGAGCCCTGGGCATCGCGCCCGGACCTTTCGAGACCCCGCCTACCGTCGATTTGTCGGTGAGCTACTCGCACGCCTGGAGGCGCGTGAATGAGAAAGCTACGGACCGCCGTGG
>JANQQY010000373.1 GCA_028284845.1 Spirochaetales bacterium | reverse complement strand
CTGGGCCTCTTGCACTCGAACGATGAACTCGGCGAGATCGTTGGGGACGTTCTTCTGGTCGCTGCCGAATCGCCAGACTCGGTCGTGCGCGAAACCGATACGGATGATCGCGACGAGTTCCCTGTGCCGCTCTTCTAGATAGCTCCCGGGCGGCCTTCCCATTCCTACATCGTCTTGCCCTCCGTGTGACGTGACACCCCGAAGCTGCACCGAATCGGGCTTCGGTCTTGACTGGTCCAGTTTTCAGGGGTTCGCGTCACACCAGATTGCGCCGAATCTTTGGCGACGGCTCATCCGATTCCATCTGCCGCTCCGTCTCCCCCAAGGACATCGCCTCTGGTCTGCTCACGCTTCGCGAGCGACCCGAGGTCGATGGGGCTTCGCTTCGTTCCATGACGGAACCGAAGGAGATTCAGATGTTCCGAGTCGTGCTCGTACTCCTCTTCCTGGGGCTCGTCCCTTCGTTCGCTCAGGCAGGAATCATCTTCAGCAACGTCCAGGCCTTTCCCCGCGGAATCGGCCGAGAAGGTCCCATCGTAGGCGGCGGCATTCCCCCGGACTTCCCGGTGATGGCCGAAGTCATCCAATCCTTCAACACGCCAGTCCTCGACAGGGGCCAGGAACTCCTCCTCGAGCGGGTAGAGGTGACGGTCAGCGAGAGCAGCTTCAATGGACTATCGGATGGTGGCGGCACGCTCACACTATCGATCTGGTCCGACTCCGATGGGGCGCCTGGTGTCTCGCTCGGATCGATGAGCCGAACTTGCTTCACTTTGGTCGATCTGGATCTCTACGCATTCGACCTGGAGGCAATCGAACTCACAGCGGACTCGACCTACTGGATCCTCCTCTCGGCTTCCTCTGGGTCCGGCTTCGGATGGTTCCAGGCCCTGACAGACGATCCGAGGCTCGAGACGTTCAGACGCTACGACCATGGCCCTTGGCAACGCCAATCCCATGACCTCGAGGTCCGCATCAGCGCCACGATCATTCCGGAACCGGGAACCGCGCTCCTTGCAGGACTCGGCCTCGCTGGGCTGGCTGCTCGTCGTCGGGCTTCCCCGAACCCCCGAGCAACGTAGAGTTTCCTTGCCCCTCGTCGATTGGTGGGAGGTGCGACCTCACACCCTTACGATGCGATACCAACCTCGATCCGTGGACTTCCCCCGGAATCGTGGACACCTCGAAGGCTAGGATTGAGCCTTCCGGAGGAGTCCATGAGTCAGAAGCGATATACCCCCGGGTTCAAGGATAAAGCCGTCCGCCAAGTGACTGAGAGAGGCCGCCCCGTCCAGGAAATCGCCGATCGTCTTGGCGTCTCTGCCCACAGTCTCTACAAGTGGGTCCGGGCCGTCGGGCCAAGCAAGGAAGAGCGGCGGTCCGACGAGCTCCTCGAGACGAAGAAGGAAGTCCAGAAGCTCCGTGCCGAGCTCCGTCGGGTTGAGGAAGAGCGAGACATCCTGAAAGAGGCCGCGGCGTACTTTGCAGGGGACCCCGACTAAAGTACGCCTTCATCCACGCCTATCGAGACGAGTTCTCGATCCGAGCGATGTGCCGGGCCCTGAGAGTGGCGGTGAGCGGCTTCTACGCCTGGATCAGAAAGCCTCTCTCGGATCGAGGGATCGAAGACGAACGTCTGCTCGCGCTGATCCGGGAGTTCCATGCTGCGAGCGATGGGGTCTATCGGAGTCCACGGATCTTCCTCGACCTGCGGGGAGGCTGGGGAGCGAGTCGGAAGGAAGCGGGTGGCTCGGATCATGCGAGAGCATCGGATCCGGGCGGTCCGTGGCTACAAGAGGCCTCGGAACGTCCTGAGCTTCCATTCCGTGCTCGCACCGAACCGTCTCGATCGACAGTTCACCGTGGATCGCCCCGACTCCGCCTGAATCACGGATATCACGTACGTGTGGACCTGGGAGGGCTGGCTCTATCTGGCCGTCGTGATGGACCTTCACAGCCGGAGGATTATCGGATGTTCGATGCAGCCGACCCTGGCCCGGGATCTCGTCCTCGACGCGCTCTTGATGGCGGTCTGGAAGCGGAAGCCGAAGGAGCCGGTGATCGTTCACTCGGATCAGGGGTCTCAGTAGGAGACGATTGGATGCGCTTCTGCACGGCCCACAAGCTCGATCCCAGCATGAGCCGTCGGGGCAACTGCTGGGACAACGCCGTTGCTGAATCGTCCTTCAGCAGCCTCAAGAAGGAGAGGATCAGGAAGAAGGTCTACCGAACGAGGGCACTCGCCCGAGCCGACATCTTCGAGTACATCGAGATGTTCTACAATCGAACCCGACGCCACAGCCATCTTGGCGGCGTCAGTCCCGAGGCGTTCGAACGCGCCTCAAACCGTCCACGGAACCGGGGGAAGTCCAGACCTCGTTGCGAAAGGTGATCCGTCCTATCTGTGCCTTGTCGTGATCGACCGGGACACCGGTACGGCGACGCCGATGGGCCAGTTGGTCGTCCACCCGTTGGTGAATATCGGCGATGTCGAATGGGGCCTCGCCGTCGAAGGGAGGAAGGTGCGAATAGTCGCTTCAATGTGTCGTGTCGCGAAGCCTGGTCTGTCCACGGACTCCGATACCTCGCAGATCACCCGACAAGCCTCTCACTTGCTTAGGTGCGCGGTCGCGTCGCGGCAAGTCCCCCGAGTCCAAGAAATAGAAGCGCGGCAATCGCGGGCTCGGGAGTTGCCATGTATGACTCGAGATTTGACGAGCTTAGCGGCGTGAATTCCGAGTCGTCGACTGAGAAGCGTAGGGTCGTCGATCCGCCACAACAACCTTCGAAACCAACCCATGCAAGGGTGTATGAGGTGCCCTCCTCGAGCACAAAGCTCGTCTGGAACACGTCAGAGCTCTCCCAGTCGAGTTCCCACCAGATGTCGTCGGCGATTACGCGTTCGAACAGGACACTGCCGGTTGCGCGGTCAATCATCGCTGCCGCACCACCGCGCCCCCAGTCCGTGCCGACCTGAAACGTGTATCGTCCGTCGACGCCGATCGTGACGTCAGTCATCAAGAGAATGCTGTAGTTCGAGTTTACATCTCCGCCGTGGGCACCTGTCGATATGTCTTCTAGGGTTTGGGTAACGTTGCTCTGAATTAGCGCTCCGCGTTCGTGTTGAGTGAGAAGACTCGTGAAGGTGTCGTGCGCGCCTACCTGATAGGTGGATTGTCGAAAGTCAACGCGAAAGTCAAGCGAGTGTGCAGTACTCGTGATGAACAATACGGCCATGGGGAGGAGGCTGCTGAGTAGTGTGAAGCGAATCATGTCGCCCTCTTTTCGTGGCCGCCCTCCGAACCGATGCGGATGTCATCGGCATTGACTGTCCCGCCCTTGAGCCGCCGGCTTTGATCTGCGCGCGATTTACGGTGCCGCTTCTTCGAGCCTGGCTCATCGCGTTACCAGATCGGCAGTACCGCTGATTGCGATGATGGCTTCATTGTCCATGCGATGCCCCAGGAAGATCAGGCGCATGACTCAATTGAGTTGTGTCGTGCTCTTTAGTTGACGCAACGTCTGCGCTCTGCACAAAGAGGCCTTCCGGAGAATCGAGCGTAACACGGTGGCTAGAACCGAGGGCCATTCGAGGCAATTCGCGCTTCAAGACGAGCCTTTTCACCAAGCTCAGCGAGAGGCTTGTTCTGCAGATGTTCGAGAGGACTCGCGCCAATTTTTTTGGCTCGAACAACTCCTCATTTCACATGTCCCAATCAGTATGCGCAGGGTTGTAGGCCGCAGAGATCCTCACTGTAATAGGCCTGCGGTGCTCTGGGGATTCCCTGCATAGACACGATGGCTCCATCAGAAGATGTGGCGCTATTGAGCGGGGGGCGTCCGATGCCGTCTCTCTGCTCGCGGTGAAGAACATCGCACACGGTTTCGGGACTCGGGAGCCGAGTGACAACTCCCGAGCCCCACGGATGACCCACCCCCGGCTCCCCCCCAGAGAACGCCACCCGCTGATTGAATGCCTCAGGGATCTTCCGCAGCGATGATTCGACGAAATCCTCCCATCAAGACTCATTCGCCAGCCGGCTCATTTAGACAGGAAAGCACGGCACGCGACGGCAACACAGAGGGACCATCCGACCAGCCCCAGCCAGGATTTTGAGGAGCGCCACTTTCTCGTTCGTGGGATGAGCTCCGACGCGGCGTGTCCGAATCGCTTACGAGGGTTGGATTCGTCCGAATCCAGAGCGCTTCTTCGCGTGAATGTCGAGGCGCAGTCATTAGGCTGTTGTTGAGTCGCTACGACGGATGTGCTAAGGGCGTTCATGGCGGCGGAGCGGGAATCTTCGTCGAATCGGGATTGACCTCTGATTCCGCGGGGAGTGTCCGGTAGGATGCCGAGTCCTCGGAGGTCGCATTCGTTACATAGGAAATCAGATCCCTCGAACTCACAGAGGCAGTGACGGCACCTCTCTGTCTCCTCGCTCATCAGCGCACGCACTTCGTGAGAAGGCGGCTCACAGCCGGATTCAGCGCGAGGTGTGTGATCATGGCGTCATCAATCATAGATGAGGCCCTCGTTGATCCGCTGCATGTCACAACGGCTGATCGTCTTGACCAGGTTCCTCCCGATCGCGCTCTGACTGGCAATTTCTCGCTCCAAAGGGCTTCGTCGGGCTTTCCGCGCGCCGCAGCGAATTGTAATTGCCTGGGTGGTGATGTCGTAGACGAGATTGCTCTTGGTTTCTCATGAAGGGCCAGTGCGCTTCGTGGATACGATTGGGCCATTTCAAGCGTGATGCAGGATGGACGATCAATGGTGCTCTGACCGGCTAAGGATGACCTGTCGAGCACGATTTCTTTGCCGCATCCGCTCATGATCTTTCCAATGCGGTGGATGTCGTCGGTTCCTAGTGACTGAAAAAGGGAGAGATTGTCACAAGGGTATCTCCAATGCTTGGAAATCTGTGTTTGGAGCGGGATCGGCAGAAGGGTCACCTCCGAGGCATACTCGCTAACGCGGTGGGCGTGCCTTCCAGCGGCGGGAGGCTCAGCATGGGCTTCGCGCCAATAAGATATCTCCGCGTGCGGGATGTGTGTCGGCACTCGAGCACTTGACGGCTGGATCCATGAGGGGACGGGGAGAGGAGTACTTGAACAGCCTAATCGAATATGTTGTCGATGGTCCCATTGAGCTAGTCCCTTAGTCCATACGAGTTCATCCCATGGAATGAGGTGAGCTGAAGTGGCCCTATCGAGGGCGTCGCGATCGAGGCACGCTGGGGATTCGTCTATGCGGATGCGCTCGATTTGCGGAGCTGCCTTGG
>JANQQY010000371.1 GCA_028284845.1 Spirochaetales bacterium | reverse complement strand
CCAGATGCCGTGAAAATCCATATCGATATTGACGAGGCGGAGTTCCAGAAGACCCTTGGAATGGATTGCACCGTCCACGGCGACGCGCGCATGATCGTCGAGGAGCTCGCAAAGATCGCCGAGCCGGGTGAGACAGAGGAGTGGTTGAAGCAGATCGCTCGTTGGAAGCGTGACTTCCCCATGAAGTTCAAGAAATCAGGAAAGCTTCGTGCCGAGCACGCGATTGAAGAGATCTACCAGCAGACCCATGGCGCGGCTTTTGTCACGACCGACGTTGGGCAGCATCAGATGTGGGCCGCTCAGTACTACCTCGTCGACCATCGATTCCAGTGGATCACCTCCGGCGGAGCGGGAACGATGGGGTTTGGATTCCCGGCGGCGATTGGCGCTCAGTTTGCCCATCCGGACAAGACCGTGGTTGCGGTTGTAGGCGATGGCGGATTTCAGATGACGCTCAGCGAACTCGCGACGGCGGCAGTGAACAAACTGCCCATCAAGATTCTGATCATCAACAACCACTACCTCGGCATGGTTCGGCAATGGCAGAATCTGTTCTACGACAACCGCCTCAGTGGCGTCGAGATGGAGGGCAACCCGGATTTCGTGAAGCTTGGTCAGAGCTACGGAATCAAGGGCTTCCGCATTCGCCGAAGTGCGGACGTTCGTCGGATCATCGGCAACGCTCTGGAGTACAACGAGGGTCCATGCATCATCGACGTGGAAGTTGAGAAGGAAGACAACGTCTTCCCGATGATTCCTGCAGGCGCAAGTCTGTCGGACATGATTCTTGAGCCACCCAAGACCAAGATGGAAAAACCAGTGGGGAGCACCTGATGTCGACAGTGACCAAAGAGAAGACCGGAACCGCAGAGGCAATGGAGAAGCACACAATCAGCCTGCACGTCGCCAACAAACCCGGCGTGCTGATCAGAATCGCGCTTGTCTTCGCTCGAAGGGGATACAACATCGACAGCCTTGTCGTCTCTCCGTCTCATGATCCCGACTTCTCCACAATGAACATCGTAGCCACCGGAAGCCGGAAAACCCTCGATCAGATCCTGAAACAGCTCAACAAGCTGATTGACGTTGTTCACGCAACCGACCGCACGAATGACGACGTCATTCACCGAGAGCTCGCGCTCATCAAGGTGCATTGCGAGCCGGATATGCGTGGTGAGGTCCTTCAGTTGGCCAAGGCACTCGATTGTGATACCGTCGACCTTGGTGAACGGAGCGTGACGATTCAGGCAACCGGCAACAGCGAGAAGCTGGATGCGGTTGGCCGAGTATTCGAGCGATACGGAGTACTTGAGCTGATCCGGACCGGAAAGGTCTTGGTTGCGCGCGGCGAGACGATCACCTCGTAGAGGCTTATGTCACAGAACCTTCTCAACAAAGTGTGGGACCTCCACACAGTCGGACGGCTGCCCTCGGGCCAGGACCAGCTCTTTATTGGGCTGCATCTCATTCACGAGGTTACTTCACCTCAGGCGTTCCAGATGATCGAGGAGCGCGGACTCTCTGTCATGTATCCCGAGCGCACGATTGCGACGGTTGATCACATCGTGCCGACTGAAGATCAGGCACGTCCGTTCAAGGACGATCTGGCAGAGCAGATGATGAAGGCGCTCGAAGAGAACACCAAGAATCATGGAATCCGATTCTATGACCTTGGCACCGAACACCAGGGCATTGTCCACGTTGTAGGCCCTGAACTCGGAGCGACCCAGCCGGGAATGACAATCGCCTGCGGCGACTCCCACACGTCGACCCATGGCGCCTTTGGCGCCATCGCGTTCGGGATTGGAACGAGCCAAATCCGAGATGTCCTGGCGACCCAATGTCTGGCAATCGCACGCCCAAAGGTTCGTCGGATTCAGGTGAACGGGCAGCTCCCACCCGGTGTCTTCGCCAAGGACATCATTCTTCGGATTATTGCCGACCTTGGCGTGAAGGGCGGCATTGGCTACGCCTACGAGTACGGCGGTCCGGCGATCGATGCGCTTTCGATGGAAGGTCGAATGACCATCTGTAATATGAGCATTGAGGGTGGCGCGCGTGTCGGATATGTAAACCCCGACGAGACAACGTTTGAGTACATCAAAGGACGAACGTTTGCGCCCAAGGGCGATGCGTTTGATCGTGCGGTCTCGTGGTGGCGCGAGATCGCCAGCGGTCCCGACGCCGAGTACGACGATGTCTATGAACTCGACGCCTCTACCCTCGACCCGATGGTTACATGGGGCATCAATCCCGGTCAGGCGATTTCCGTTCGGGAATCGATGCCTACCCTCGACGGGATGGATCCCGGTGCACGCGAGGTAGCTGCCTCCGCCTACGATCACATGGGCTTTGAGGAAGGCGAACCAATCGAGGGAACACCCATAGACGTTGCTTTTATTGGCTCATGCACCAACTCCCGCATCTCCGACCTTCGCGAGGCAGCCCGCGTCGTAGAAGGGAACAAGGTGCAATCAGGCGTTCGTGCGTTTGTCGTTCCAGGCAGCAAACAGGTGGCTCAGCAAGCAGTGAAGGAAGGGCTTCCTCAGATTTTTGAGGCGGCCGGATTTCAGTGGCGCGGCGCCGGTTGTTCGATGTGTCTCGCGATGAACCCGGACAAGCTACAGGGGCGAGAGCTCTGTGCGAGCAGCTCCAATAGGAATTTTATTGGTCGACAGGGCTCACCTACGGGCCGCACGCTTTTGATGAGCCCCGCGATGGTTGCCGCAGCAGCCGTGAATGGGAAGGTCGTAGACGTCCGTTCGCTCGCGACGGCTTAGGGGAATGTATGGTTGAACAAGGCGCCCAGGTCTCGACGGTTTCCGGTCGCGGCATTGTAGTCCGCGGAAACGACATCGACACAGACAGAATCATCCCGGCACGCTACATGAAAGTTGTCACGTTCGACGGACTTGGCGAGTTCGCATTCCGAGACGTTCGATTCGATTCGGCCGGCAATACCCTCGATCACCCGTTCAACGATCCGCAGTTTGCCGACGCCAGCGTCTTGTTTGTGAACAAGAACTTCGGCTGCGGCTCCAGTCGAGAACACGCACCTCAGGCACTCGTTCGCTGGGGAATCCGAGCAGTTGTGGGAGAGAGCTTCGCTGAGATCTTTGCGGGCAACTGCAACGCCCTTGGCGTCCCAACTGTCACGGTCTCGGAAGAGGCAATCGGCCAGTTAATGGAGCAAATCGAAGCAAACCCTTCTGCTGAGGTTACGATTGACCTTGGCACGGGCACCCTCACGGTTAACGGAACTACTTTCGAAGCGGCCAGCAATAGTGCCTACAGAAACGCCCTGATGAGCGGAGAGTGGGACTCTACGTCGGTCCTTCGCGACAACGAGCCTGCGATTCGGAAAACCGCAAGCGCCCTCCCATACGTCACCGACTTCGCAGTCCACTCCTAGCAAAACAACCGCCTCCCCTACTCGTTCGACACGATCTCTCTCGTCGAATCATAGGATCACGGCCTCTCCAGCAAGACCGCTGTCTCTCGCGAAACCGATTCCCGTCCGGAGCATCTTCCTGATGACAAAGCCAATGACCTTCACGGAGGCGGCTACGCCGCCTCAATGGAGGGCTGGTCTCCTCAACGAAGACAGGACTGCGCGGTATTGGAGGCGGCTATGCCGCCCCAATGGACAGGCTAGCCTTTCGTGAAAAGCAGACTTGGGCGGTGTTGGAGGCGGCTACGCCGCCCCAATGGACAGGCTGGCCTTTCGTGAAAGGCAGACTTGGGCGGTATTGGATTCGAACCAACGACCCCTTGCGTGTCGAGCACCGTCCTGCCCTTTCTCCTATCCACGAACGCTTTCATCGTACCGCTCTAATTGTTTTCGGCAGGAACACTTACGGGCCCCTGCTTTTTCATCTATTGTACACGATTGTCGCCTGAAATCAAGAGATTCGGGTGACAGTCCGGGTGACACGAGGGCACTTGCGGAAGATGCAAGGGGTCGTAGAGCGCTATCGGCGTGCGCACGGAAAGGAAAGTTCGGCACTCTCGACAGCTTACTTCTTTCGTCCGTTAGGTCAGGTACAGAACCGATTGATCTGGGCGGCCGGAACACTCAACGTACCTGAGGATTCCATTCGCGTGCTTTGACGCTGATGACGCCCCCTGAGCCTATCGACATCAGGGCCATGCGCATATGTTCTCTACGCCTGACAATCCTGCGACATTCAAGGCCCGGAGCCCGAATCGAGGAACCAGCGCCCGCTCGTTCGTGATGTCCGTGACAAAAGCGACCATCTCATCCTTGGTGTCGATCCCGACGACCTGCTTGAAACGTGAGAAGAAACTCGCTGACTCGCACCGCGCGAACGCCTCAAACGGGCCATACTTCCGAGAGGCGTACACGAGGGACACCGGAAACCAGTCAGCCGTCTTGTCCCCACGGAGACGGTCGAACGTGGCGCGAAGGAAGAGGGCGAAGTCCGCCTGGAGCAAGTCATCGACGCTGCTATCTGAAGAGGATGTTCGGTCCACCAGCAGGTCGGCGCGCAACGACATGCGTTGAAGCTTGAGGCGAGCGTTCCGGCGATCAAGCGACGGCGTAGGTTGCACGATTTCTCCGAAACCTACTGTGGGTCGCGTGGCGTCGCCAGAAACTGTTGGGGCATAGAATCGGGATGTGAGAAGAGCTGCCAGGCCATCAAATACTGACGCACTCAGGAGCAGCGCGGTAGTGTGTAGGAAGATCTCATGGATAAAGAAACGGTGGTTGTCGAAGTCCGAATGGTCCCAGCTGCGCGCGTCGGCCGTCGGTTCCATCAAGGGAAGCATCGACTCGATGAACCCGTGCAGCGCCAACGATGCGTGATCTTCCGGCTGGTATCTCACCAACGCTGAGATAGCGTCCAGGACTTGGTTGCGGAGTGGGAGCATCGATTCTATGTCGTCGAAGACGAGGTCATCGAACTCCACGTCGGGCTTTCTTGTGAGCTTGCGAGTCTGGAGCGAGGCCGTGACGCGCGCGAAGTACTCCCTTGTGTACTCTATCGCGTGGACGTGACCTTTGCGTAGCGCGTCGATCGCTCGACGGTTCGAGCCTTCCGTGCCGGTACGCTCGTCGGAGTCGTCCGAAAGAAAACGCGGCGCCTCACCGATAGGAGGCTTCACGTGAAGGGGCTTGTCATAGATCCAGCGGACCAGGCGCTCATACTCTTCCGCGTAGGTCGGCCCCGGATGACTGAGATCGATGTATATACGAGCGCTATAGTAGGTAGGGAGATAGGGGAACCCATTCGTGTCTCGTTCTGGGAGTACTGCAACGAACTTGGATTGGTCCTGCCCCTCGTACATCTCTTTCGACACGATCTGGGTCTCTGTGCCGACTCCGCCCTCGCGGCCGTCGGCCTTCTCGGCGTATAGCCTATCCGAAATCAGGATGACCTTGCTAATCGAGGCATCGGTTACCATGCGCTCCATGTATGCATACTTGTCATTGCCTTCCTTCAGATCCCAGACGTCCAGAAGCACGTCGACTCCGTCACCTCGAAGTTCAGAGCAGAGTTGAATGACCCATTGCTTGTGGTCTTCTGACGACCAGCAATAGGAAACGAAGAGCTTCGGATGCGCGCTGTCCACTGTGGTCCCCCGTAGTTGCTGTCGTGCTCGGTGCGCGGCAAGGCTCACTGAACAGTTGTGACAGCTCTCGTACGCTCCGAGTATAACCGACCGTAGAGCCTCAGATTGGTGCTTAGTCTGCAGGGAAGTACCGGCGGGCCTCGACGGCGGGTTCCGCGAGATAGGGATCACACGACTCTACGCACAGGTATCTAGATCTGAAGCAACCCGAAATCGAACGATGACCCCACACGTCGTGTCGTGCTTTCCGCTGCGGCTCGAGGGTTGCGCTCACCTTCCTCCTGGTTGCGAGGAGGGACGACATGGCAGTCGAATTAACACCCCATCAGGCTACTGATCGAAGCCGCAATGGACACCACGGTTCCCAAGCCCCTGATGTTGATATCGATCGGAGCTGCTCGCGTTGTATTGCTGCACCGAATGCGGTTGCAGGAAGGGCCAGCAATACTACGGTTGCCGCCGCTGCCGTACTCGGACCAGACGTTGCGATATGGGCCGGGACTGCCGGGTTCTTTGGCATTTCCGCTGCCACCGCGGCTTCAGTGCAAAACAGCGTTGTCGCAGCGGGCGCTAAGTCTGCGGGCATCGAGGAAGTCCTCAGCGGGATGTGTAGAGATAGAACAAGGGTCACGGCCTTCTGCAGGGTAAGGCGGTCTATCGCATCCGCAACTTCGAGCGTTCGACGGGTACGTCATAGCCGGACTGTCTCAACAGCCGCCGCGCGGACTCGATTGCCGCGGGATCCGATCTTGGACCGGCGATCACGCCCTCAATCGGCCAGCGATCAGGCGATCTTGGGACAAACCGGATGAACGGGATTAGCATCCCGTCGCGACCCTCCCTGTACTCCCAGTAGTCACTGTCTGGACGAACCCTACCGAGGAATCGAATCTCCTGCTCACCTCGGAAGCCAGAACGTTTCATCGACTTGCGGGCAGATTCGAAAGCCACCTCGATCCTTCGCTGGAGATCCATGATCTGTTTCGACAGGTTGGGGTCCGTAAACTTTTCAAGCCATGCTCGGCATTCAGCCCGATACTCAGCGAGCCCGACAAGAATCACCGCCTGTTCTGCAGGTTCGTACACCATTCTGATCATCCCAGCGTCGATCACAGCGTCGCGACGTGCGTCGTCCCTCGGATGCGCCCATGCCATTACTGCTTCGAGTTCGGCCGCGCCGAACTTGATGGCGAACCCTGCCCCACGCGCGTACATACTCCAAAGAGGTGCGGCGTCCGGCTCAGCGGATGTCGAAAACACGCACTGCGAGCCCAGCGTTCCGTCTACCGGGGCTACGAGAGATCCAAGCACGTCGTCGTCAACGACACCGGCAAGGTCGTCCCGAATCTCGACGTATCGCTCGCTCGCGTAGGTATGCTCTTCGGCGTCATTCATGACCCTGAGATCGGATAGCCAGAGCTCCCCCGTTGACACGATACCGATCAAACCCTTCGAAGTGGTGTAGTGGTACAGATGTTGGACGTCTGGTTTAGTGAACCAGGAGTCCACGCTGAGCCATCGAGCTTGAATCACTTCCAGAAGGTCAGTGCGATCTATTTCCTCCCTCGAACCGTTTGCTGAGTCCAACTCGGTTACCCCCTGCGTTCAAACCCCGGATGCATCGAGAGCACGGACGCAGCGTGCATCGTCATCTTCGCCATCTCGCCGCGGGCGTTGCACGAAAGCTAAATCGAATCTCCGTCTCCGCATCGATGCCAAGATACACTGCGTCGACAGTGGAGTAACAGTCGATGCGGCGGAACTGCAGAATGTGGCCTCTGACCCCGTCAACGGGAGTAATAGATCCTCTCTCGCCGTCCGAAGCAACTTTGACCACGCATACTCCGGGCGTCCTCAACGCAGACTGGATCGCCGATGTCGATTCGCTTTCCGAATCTACGTGGGATGAGCAACTCGACACGGAGGATTTGAGTCTCCTTACTCACTGTCCTGCCAGAGCTGCCGTACATAGACATGGGCTGTCTCGGCGATAGACCGGCCCCCTGCTACGGCCCCCGCCGGTCGTGGTACGATTCGTCATGGCAGACGACCACGAACTCGGGCTCGAACTCTGGCAGGGTCGCCTCTCGAAGATGAGCGTGCTGATCACGGCGCTCGGTCCTGTTGGAAGTGTGATCGGCGGGACGCTGGGCGGTATGCTCGCCGACGTTCGTTTCCGCCGCCTCGAGGAATCCGCCCAATCGTTGGTCGCGAAGCTGGACGGAGTAACTCCGGTCGAACGCTACGTCCGTAGCGAAGACTTCCACGATATCGTGGCCGAGACGATCGAGGCAGTCACTCGCGAGCACTACGCAGAGAAGCGCGCCGCCTTAGTGAACTACCTCAGCAAGGCGGCGACCGACCAGATCGACTATGATGCACACGTTCAGCTACGAGTCATCGCTACGATGCGCGAGCTCAGTCGAGCCGAACTGTCATTGTTGGCCTGGCTGAACGAGTTGCAGCGGCCGCCTACCGAGTTCGGTATTGACGTGCCGTTCAGCGCGATCCACAGCAAGACCGGGCTGACGAGGGACCAATTCGACGATATGGCGCGGCATCTCGATCGGATGGGGCTCGCGAAGGTCAGAGCGACGCTCGCCCGTGTGGACGTGGATGGCAGAAGCCCCACCGCGGGGCGGATCTCGATCACGGACCAGGGGGCTCGCTTTCTGTCGGCGATCGAGGAATAGCTATCGGTCCACGCGATTAGCGTTGCGGAAGGATCCCCCCTCGGCGCGCGATCTTGCACGTGTTTCCAGCACGCTCTGCCATCTCGAAGTCGAGATATTGTCATCTGATGGACACCGGTCGCGAGATCCGGCACGATAATCATCTGACCATGCCCCACAAGCGAATTGAGTCGGTCACCGAGTACATCGAGGAAGTCAACCGCCAGTTAGATGAGGTTTGGAGTGTCGAGAGTCTTCGGTCGATAAAAAATCAATCCGGCGAGGCGTACCCGGTGCGGGACGCCGACATGAAGAAACGTGTTCGGATGGCATGGTTTCGGGGCCAAGCATCATCAGATTGGCAACTGACCCCGAAGGTTCGTCGAGGCCGGTACGACGAGATCGCGATGACAGGTGAGTATCGTCGACGCGCCGCGGGCATGCCAGGGACTCCAGATTGGTCGGACAAATCGGCGTGGCTGTTTCTAATGCAGCACCACGGTTTGCCCACACGCTTGCTCGACTGGACTGCAAGTTCACTCGTCGCTTTGTTTTTTGCTGTCGAGAACGAACCGCCTGATTCAGGACATCCGGTAGTGTGGATGATGAATCCCAACGCGCACAATTGGGCGGCACTGGGATGCTCGTTTGTACCTGGTACCGGTGCAGATGAAGCTGTTCATAGTCCGAGAGCGTCTGGGCCGGATTTGGCGTTCGGCGTGGTCAATCTACTTGCTGCGTTTGGTCCGTTCAAGCACCATGAACGGCCGCTGGCGGTCCTCGGAGTACACTCGCACAATCGCATTCAGTCCCAACGAGGTCGCTTCTTGGCGTGGGGTAAGGACGATAGATCCCTCGATCTCCAGCCTCACTGTGAACGACTTCTGGAGACTGAGTTCCTGAGACGCTTCAATATTGATCCGACAAAGCGCGAGCGGCTTCTGCTCGAGCTCTACAGTATCGGGATTGCGCGATCAAGCTTGTTTCCAGACTTCCAAGGTATCGCGGACGAGTTGGCGTTGGCGTACGACCTTGATTCGCCGTTCGGCTACTGATAGACCCGAGTTTAGACTCCTCACTTTTGGCCAGGAAAACGCTGCATCTTACCGAATAAGTAGTTCCATCGCGTGGAACGTGACGATTCGCAGTTGTACGAGTCGCATCCCCGTAGTTGATCCGCTGTCATTGTGCTGCTATTATGATGTAATGGAAGAGATGAGGCAGTCGTATCGGTTTCCTCGTGATCTTGTCGAGCGCCTGAAGCGAGAGGCAAAGAAGGACGCTCGGTCAGTGAACAAGGAGGTGATCGTACTACTGCACGAAGCTCTCGAGGCCCGTCGTCGACGGGAACAGTAACGGCCGGGGGGCCGACGCGAATCAGACACCCCCGACCGAACCACTATGGGTCACGGACAGTATATCGCATGCCGCCGTGACCCTTCCACAGGAGGGTCTCATGCAGACCTCACTGCAATACGTTACCGGGCGTTCTATGCGCGGGGAACCGGAGCCAATCGCGCTCAATGTCACTGTGATCCGCCGGCAGCAAGCACTCACGATCGTCACACTGAATGACGCCGCGTTCCGTATCATGCTGGGCGCTGTCGACGGGATAGAACACCTAATCGATGCCCCCGAGAACGTCGCCGATTACCTCGACCGATCCGGAAACAGAAGTGGGTCATCGCACGCCGGAAGGAGGGTGACGGGATGACAGGCACGGTCATC
>JANQQY010000369.1 GCA_028284845.1 Spirochaetales bacterium | reverse complement strand
CGGTAGTCGTCTCCTCACAACTCCTCAATCGTCAGGATAGCCGCGCACTCGATGAACTGCCTACCGGAGGGGAGTCTGACCCGCGCCGCGCCAAGGCGTTCGCACATCGTGTGCTGGCTTCACGCGCGACTGTGGAAGCAGGGGAGCGGGTCTGTAAGGGCTACAGAACCGCGAACTCTCGGATGACGCTTGGGGTCGGGATGGATCACGCGGTTGAGACGGAGAACGTGTGGCGAGCTGAGCGATCAGCGTCGGACGACCTTGGCAAGGTTGTTTTCTCCGTAGACGCTCGCGCCGGCGTTCCGCTTCACATCACGAAGTTTGCTACTTATCACACTTCTCGCTCCGTGCCCGCAGGCGAGCTTGTCGATCGATGCGGGCGCACCCTCGACCGCGCGGTTCGAGGTGGGTTTACCGCCCTTGTGACGGCACAGAGTGAGTGGCTTACAGATTTCTGGTCACGCGCGGATGTCCAGGTCGACGCCGGAGACCGAGTTCAGCAGGCGGTGCGTTGGAACATCTTCCAGCTCTGCCAAGCTTCGGCTCGCGCCGAGACCACCGGCATCCCGGCCAAGGGTCTCACCGGCCAGGCTTACGAGGGCCACTATTTCTGGGATACCGAAGCCTACGTGACGCCGTTTCTCTCCTACACCAGTCCACGGATCACCCGCAACCTCATCCGCTTTCGGTACTCAATGCTCGACTCGGCTCGTGAACGTGCGCGCGAGCTCAGCGAAAAGGGCGCACTCTTCCCGTGGCGCACGATCAACGGGGAGGAGGCATCAAGCTACTACGCTGCGGGTACCGCTCAGTACCACATCAATGCGGATGTGGCCTACGCCATCAAGAGATACGTCGATGTCCGCGGCGATCGTGAGCTCCTGACCGAAGTGGGCGCGGAGATCCTGGTGGAAACGGCGCGACTCTGGGAGGGGCTCGGTTTCTTCGACTCGTCGACCGGCGCCTTCCACATTCACGGCGTCACCGGCCCGGACGAGTACACAACCGTCGTCAACGACAACCTGTTCACCAATCTCATGGCCCGGATGAATCTGCGCTACGCCGCCGAAGTGGTCAGATGGGTGAAGTCGGAGCGTCCTGAAGAGTACGGACGTCTTGTGCACGAGACCGGCCTACTTGAGTCGGAGATCGACGTATGGGAGCGCGCTGCGGCCCAGATGTACGTCCCGTACGATGAGGCTCGTAGGATCTTCCCCCAAGACGCGAGTTTCCTGAGCAAGGAGCCGTGGGACTTCGAAGGTACCCCGCGCGAGAAGTACCCGCTCCTTCTTCACTACCATCCACTGGTGATCTACCGCCATCAGGTCATCAAGCAGGCCGACGTTGTGCTCGCGCTCGTCTTGCTGGGGAACGAGTTCACGCAGGAGGAGAAGCGGCGCAACTTCGACTACTACGATCCGTTGACCACCGGGGACTCGTCACTCTCGGCGTGCGTTCAATCGATCCTTGCAGCAGAGATTGGGTACGAGCAGAAAGCGCTCGAGTACTTCACCTACGCCCTCTTTATGGATCTCGCGAATGTCGCCGGTAACGTTGTAGATGGGGCACATATCGCAAGCACCGGCGGTGTCTGGATGGCGCTGACATACGGCTTTGCAGGCCTCCGCGATCACGACGGAACGCTCTCGATCGATCCGCGACTGCCGGCGGATTGGAAGGGCCTCCGTTTCACGCTTCGGTTTCAGGACCGATCGGTCGGCATTGATATCTCTCATGAACGAGTCAGGCTCGAACTCCTTGAGGGCGAGTCGTTGGAGATGATCGTTCGAGGTGAAACAGTGAGACTTGCGGACACTCCCGTTGAGATTCCGGTGCCGCCTACGAACACTCCCCAAAACTGATGTCGTGACCGTCCGGGTCTGAAACACCAAACTCAAGGCACCCATGCGGCGCCTCGTAGAGGGAGTAATCAATGGGAACTCCCCTGTCCAAGAACTCCTGGTAGATCGCCCTCGCGTCATCGACCCAGATGTAGACGCTACTGGTCTTCTCTCGGATGCGCCAGTTTGGGGTTATTACGGCGTCCGCCGGTGCACGTGCCAGCATGATGTGGACGCGCCCGCGCCGAAGGAGGGCAAACTCAGGGGGGTCACCCTGAAGCGTCTCGCCGTCCACAAAGCCGAGTGATTGCTGATAGTAGGCCAGCGACTTCTCCATATCGCTCACGAGAAGGATGGGAGCTGCGCCGGTGAGCGCCGAACGTGCATCAGGGTTGCTCATCGTAAGAAACTACCAAGATAGTGGAAGCATGATGGTAGGCTGACGACTCAGTCTGCTTCTGCTACGGTGATGGTGATGAGACGATCCCACCTACGGCGCCTATCAATCGCGACGATCTTCCTCGTTCTCGCAAACATGGTCGCCGCATTAGGGCGATCAAGTGAACCGATCCCTGAGCCGGGATTCGATCGTCTGGCGATCACCTACGAGACCTTCTCCAGCCGACAAGACTCACTCGAGATCTCCGTGGACGCCGATCAACCCCTCACGGTGAGCTACACGGAGATCGGTTCGCCGGATGGTCCTGCGGTCGTCCTCATGCACGGAGTTCCAACCTCGTCTTGGATGTACCGCTACCTGATAGACGAACTCCTGGAAGACGAGATCCGCGTGATTGCTATCGACAATCCGGGCTACGGCAGCAGCGAGAAGCCACACATGTCGGCAGAAGAGGCGACCGCATTCTACACCTCGGATCTGCAATCGAGGCGGATTGAAGCGGTCCTGGATGAACTGGGTGTCTCAGAGGCTCTCTTTGTTGTCCACGACGTGGGAGGTGCCATCACATGGGAACTGCTGAGTCGTCGTCCTGAGATGGCAACCGGCTTGGTGGTCCTCAACACGATTGGTGCTCCCGGCGGATTCTCCCCCCCCGCAGCGATCGACAACGCGATCGTGCAGGCAGTAATGCACGCCATGGCCTTCCGAACGGACGAATCGATTCGAAGTCTGATCTGTCCCATGGTTGTAGTCCGGGAGTCGATCGACACCCCCGTGCAACTGGAGGGCTACTATGCACCGTTCCGCGACGGCGCCGATGTTCCCTACAAGGCGTTCCTCTCAACGCTCGATCAGATTCGCACGCGGCTGCCCGCCTACCAGTCGGTGATCGAGGCGTTGGACGTTCCCGCAGCCGTCTATTGGGGCGAGCAGGACGTTGATCTTCTGGCCGATCCCTCTGCGACTTGGTTCGCGAACGCCCTTTCGGTGCCCGAGTCTCGGGTGACACTCAACCCGGAGGCGAAGCATCTGGTGGCGGAGGAGTTCCCGCGCGAGATAGCCGAGCTCATTCGCGAGGTCGTCCGTCTTGGCGCGGATGCCGGGCAATCGCGATAGCAGTACCTTCGCATCATGAAAAAGAGTCTTGTATTGCTTATCGTGCTTATTGCGGTCGCCGGAACACTCATGGCGGACGGGCACGACGATGGAGATCACTACTCGTTCGCGGATGAGCGGATGGCGATTATGGACGAGTACGCCGATCTCGTGCCACACGAGCTGACGTTTGGACAACGCAACGAAATCGCCGGCGAACTCTCCATTCCACTGCAGAAGGAGTTCTACGTCGCCCGATCCGGCTTTGCGTCCGCAATCCAACCAGGTCTCGGGCAATTTATGAACGGTGACGCCGTCTCCGGCTCGCTGTTCTTGGCGGGTGACATCGCCATCGCGGCCGGAACGCTGATTGGCGCCTACTTCCTGCTTCCCGCCGAACTTCAGGCGGATGAGCTCGACTACCTGGGAAGTACAAAGACAGAGGTGAAGGACGCCTGGTCTGCCGCTTTCACCAATATGACAAATGCCGAGGCGCTTCCACTCGCGGCGGTAGTGACGACGGGCTTCCTGCTCGACCAGCTGCTTGGTCTGTTTTCCGCGCGGCATGCTGCCGGGCTCGCCTTTGATCGGATCGAAAGCGGCGAGAAGACCTTTCAACCGCGACCGGAGCTTCTTCTCCGCGGGCACGGTGGATTCGGGATGGGCGTAAGCTTCGGCTACTAGGGACGGCCTTCGAGCGAGGCGTCGGTAGTGTCACGCACCGTGGTGTTTTTCGCGGCGTAAATCGCTGCGCAGCCTGTCGTTGCAGCAATCGGCGATCTGCAGATCAGCGTAGGTTCGCCTAACTCCGTCCGTCCGCGAGACTTGCGGCTCACCTATCACCATGCTGCGTGACACTTCGTAGATCGACACCTCCAATCTGACTACAATAGGCAGATTCACGCGGAGGTAGCATGAGTGACGTCGTTGTTGGGACCGGAGATCATAGATATCGAGTTAACACGGAGTGGGCGAAGCTGCCGGACGGGTACGAGTTCGGCACGACCCACGGGGTAGTTGAAGACTCGTCCGGACGAATCTACATCCATCACACGGGAAGCCCGAGTACCTTCGTTTTTGAGCCGGACGGCTCGTTCGTGCGCGCATGGGGCGAGGCGTACGCCGGCGGGGCCCATGGAATGCACAAGAGCGACGAGGACGAGGGTGAGTTCCTCTATCTCTCGGCTACGAGTCTCGGTTTTGTCGCAAAGACGAGCCTCGAGGGCGAAGAGCTGCTTCGGATCTCTACCCCACCCCGTTCCGACATCTACGACGCAGACCGCGCCTTTGTGCCGACTGAGGCAACCGTCGCTCCCGACGGGACTATCCATATTGCCGACGGATACGGCCAGCCCTGGATTCATCGCTACACCCCCGCGGGGGAGTACATCGACAGTTACGGTGGCAAGGGAAGTGAGATCGGGCGTCTCGACAACCCGCACGGCATCATGCTCGACACGCGTACGGGGAAACCACGTATTCTCGTGTCGGACCGAGGGAATCATCGGCTTCACTACTTCGGCCTTGATGGTTCACCGGAAGAGATCGTCGAAGGCATGCTCCGTCTTCCCTGCACCACGATCCAATGGCACGACCTACTCTTCATACCGGACCTCCGTGCACGCCTCACCATCCTCGACGCAGAGAACAAGCTCCTTGCCCACCTTGGTGATTGGCCGGGCGTCTGGGACCGCGAGGAGTGGCCCAACCTTCCGCGATCTGAATGGGTCACCGGCAAGGTGAGCTCTCCGCACGACCTGCACGTGGATGCCGGCGGAAACATCTACCTCGCTGAGTGGCTCAGCGAAGGGACGGGCAAGGTCACAAAGTTCGAGCGGATGTAGTACCGTACCCACCTCAATGGCATTCAGGCATACCCGCTTCCAGGGCGCGATCCTCGACGGAACGCGTGTGCTCCTCATTGAACATCACTCGATCAAGACCGGGCTCAAGTACTGGGTCATGCCGGGTGGTGGGATCGAAC
The DNA here is from genome assembly GCA_028284845.1 of Spirochaetales bacterium. Classification (GTDB taxonomy): domain Bacteria; phylum Spirochaetota; class Spirochaetia; order DSM-27196; family SLST01; genus SLST01. The sequence continues at coordinate 709 of JANQQY010000369.1, read as the reverse complement.
CGGATGAGAGTGAGATCAAATGCGTCCAACGAGAAATGAAGGAAGAGACCGGCCTCGATGTCGACGTCGTGCGTTTGGCCGTTGATCTGCTTGAGAGTCCGGGCCGACTCTACACCCGCAAGAAAACCTTCCTCTGTTCGATCGCCGGTGGACGCCTCGCTCCCGGCGACGAGCCGGAGGTCGATCAACTGAAGATCACGGACACGAGCTGGCTCGACCTCGCTACTCCAGAGCAGTGGTCCAGCATGCTCACGGGCAAGGAGTGGGTCATCCCTCTGCTCTGGGAACTTCGGATTGTGCTTGGGCTGGGACAATGGCCGGGGCACCTGACCCGCCGGACGCATGTCCCTCCCTTCGAACGGCACGGACCCGGCGGATTGACTATTGAGCGTGGATCACCACGCGACTCCGAGGCGTGGCTGGTGTTGATGCGAGAGGTGGTCAGAGAGATGGAGCACGAGGGAATACCGCAATGGAGCGAGGCGTACCCGGGCCCCTCGGAGTTTGCCACCGACGTTGCGTCCGGTACGCTTGCCGTCGCGAGAGACCAAGGGAGCGTCGTGGGTTCAATCACGGCGTGCGAATCTCATCCGGCCGCCTACCGGCAGATTGAGTGGCGTGGCGGGACCCACGGCCTCGTACTGCATCGCCTTGCCGTGGCTCTGTCTCACCGGGGGCGTGGAGTTGGACGTGAGCTGCTTTGGGCGGC
>JANQQY010000333.1 GCA_028284845.1 Spirochaetales bacterium | reverse complement strand
GGCTTGCGGAAATGATCAACGAATGTGCATTTTGGTGCGGCCTACTACTCCTGGTGAAAGACCTCTTCCAGATCGTGCCACCATTCGCCCTCACGACGGTCGTCGACGGGATCCTGTAGAGGCTTCACCGTGTCCCACCAGCGCTGTGTCTCTGGATCGGCCGCCATTTTAGTCATGTCGCCGTCGAAGTCATCACCAACATATTCGAAGTAGGCGAATAGTAATCCATTGTAGTGGTAGATCGAGTAGTTCTGAATGTTGCACTCGTGAATCATCTTTGCCACTCCGGGCCACACGTCCTGGTGATACTTGACGTAGGCGTCGAACCCGTCGGGACGTACTCGAACAACCTGGCCGATGCGTTTCATGCTGCCCCCTGTCTGACGCCGTCGAACATTGCCTTGACGTTCTCCGCTGGAACGTCAGGCAGCAGCGCCTCGTGGCTCGGGGAGAGGATCAGACCGGTCGGAAAAAGATCGACGAGCTCCTCCACACGATGCTGGACCTCTGCCGGGCTCCCGTGCACAAGTAGTTCCTGCACATCTACGCCGCCGACAAACGATGCCGTGTTTCCGAAGTCGGAAGCCATCCGCTCGGCTTCCATGTTCGTCGCGAGCGCTTGAATGGGGTGGATCGCATCCGCGCCAAGCTTAATCAGGTCCGGAATGATCTCGTAGATCGAACCACATGAATGGTGGACGAGCTTGAGGTCGTAGGCGTGCGCTTGTTCGATGAGGGCCCGTGTGCCCGCGAAGACATGATCTCGAAGTTGCTGCGGCGCAACCATGAGGTTCCGTTGGCTTCCAAAGTCGTTTCCGATCAGTGCGATGTCTAAGTATGGTTTCGTCGTTTCGTACACAATCTCGTTCGCCTTGAGGTAGAACTGCGTGATCCGGTCGATTACCGCCTGATACATCTCCGGCTCGAGAATCATCGCCGCCATTGCACTCTCCATTCCGAACGCCGCAAGTGAATCCTGAAAGTGGGCGGACCAGAGGAGTACCAGACTTGCTCGGCTCGCGGGGATTGCCTTCACCTCTGCGAGGAGAGCCTCACGATCGATGTAGAGCGCAGGGTCTGGCCAGGTGAACTCGTCCACAGCGGTTGGATCACTCTTCCCGTCGAAGTACCCCTTCGCGGTCAACGTCCGCTCCTCAGCGCTATAGTCGGTTGGGCCGGACTCCGCGAAGTCAAAGGCCGCCGCAAGGTGGTTGCCGTAGGGACTCTCGTACGGGACGTTGAAGCAGTAGACGTCGTCATCCAGAAAGTCGCGGAGAGCGGCCTCATCCGGGAGAGAGAAGTGCCGCAGCATGTTCTCGAGCGCTCCGGGCGTTGGTTCGCCCATCCAGGTCGCTGGTCGGTCTACCGTTCGACGCTCGATTGTGGCGATGGTGCGTTCTTTAGAATCCATGTGCTACTCCATTCGTGGGGGGTGTGCCGTCTCTGGAAATTCCGGCATGTATCGGTAGTTCGGGTCCTTCGAGTGCCGATGCTTGACCCGGATCACGTGAGCGATTCCCGGGAGGAATCCTTTGATCGGCACCGGGAAGTCATGCCGTACCTCCTCATGGAGTTTCCGCAGGTTGTAGAACGGCACCGCGGCATACATGTGGTGCTCCGCATGGAAATTCATGTTCCAGTAGAGGTAGGACATGATGGGGCCAAACTCTGCGGAGTAGGCGTTTACACGCCAGTCAGGGACGTTCCGGTTGAGTCCCGTGTGTTGATGTGCATGGCACGCGTGGATCAGGAAACTCGCCACAAAGGGGCTCACGGAGAGGGTGATCACAAGGATCCACACGTCGAAGGAGACAAACGCCCCGCCAAGGACAATGTGACCAACGATCATGAACCGCGCCCATCTGATCAGGCTTTTCGTGCGAATGTCGTCCTTCCGGATAAGCGGACACCAGAAGAAGAAGTCTACGTCCGTGTTGCCAAATGCGTGATTCAGATTCGTCCAGAGCAGCATCTTGATGTAGCTGAAGTCGACGGTGAACCACTGCACTACGCTCCACCACGTGAACGGCACAGGATTGGTCGGATTCTCAAGGTCGTACTCGTCGTACGATGTGTACTGGTGGTGCCTCTTGTGGCTCTCTTTGAAGTGGAAGTAGCTGTTCCAGGTCAGGAATGCGAAGAGCCGGAAGAAGAAGTTGTTCAGCCACTTCCGCCTAAACGCCGTACCATGTGAGAGTTCGTGGACAGCTGCCCCCATTCCCACAAAGCCCACAAACATCGAGTGGACGTATGCAGCGACTCCAACCAAGATCCACTGCTCCCGCAGAAAGAAAAAGAGGGTGATTGCGGTCGTCAGAAGGTAGATGAGTAAGAACGAGAATGAGTGAACGAACCCTTTCCAGTCGTTTGGACGGGTGAGTTCTCTCAACCGATCCTTATCAATTTCCGTTCGGTACCACTTGAACCGCGGCTGAATAGTAGAACTTGACATGATCCACCTTGATTAATTCATCACTTTCAAATGATGAATTAATCTGATGATAGCACGGATCTTTTACCTGTCAAGCATTACTCAAAAGGTCGGGTTCAGCTGGGCGGTGCGGCGATTGAGCCGCGATCGATGTACACCTGGTTCACTTTTAATACTTCACGTGCAAATCCACTCTCGACCTCCAGCAGTCGTCGATCCATGAGTGAGATTGATGCGTCGCCCATGGTCTCAAACGGAATGCTCATTGTCGAGATTCGCGGGACGTACGGCTCGCTGTAGTCAAGAACGTCGCCCGCGCAAATGATGCTGAGATCTGCGGGGATGCTCATGTTGAGCCGTCGGGCGGACTCAAGGACCGCCACACCGAGGTAGTCATCAAGGACGTAGAGCGCCGTCGGCGGGCTCGGCAATCGCATCAGGGCCGTGATCGCTGCGTCTACCTCGTCCTGGTGATGCACGTGGACGACGGGCTGGTTGCTCTCAGGAAACGGGATGCCTTCCTCATCGAGGCATTTCTGGAGACCCATGAGCCGATCTACTCGAAGGCCGGCAAGCATAGGAAGCTCTGCCGACACATACGCGATTCTCCGGTGACCGGCGCTCACCAGTACACGCCCCGCATCGTACGCGCCCTGGAAGTCGTCCACGCAGACGCTGTTGAGGCGCGTCTGAAACTCGTTGTTCATGATGATCACCGTCGGAACGCCCTCTGCCTCAAGCTGATCGAACAGCGACTCGTTCGCGTAGTGAATGGAATAGACCGAGTCGGCGTGAACGGCTTTTAATCGCTCCATGATTTGACCGGGCGAGTCGTTACTCCGCACCGGCACGACACACGTCGACCTACCGCGCTCTTCCATGCGTTCAGTCATCGTCCTAAGAAGGGCCAGGTGCATTCTCCACGCGTAGGCCCATTCCTGGTTGACGAGCCCAAGCACTGCGGTCACACCTGCCCGTGTGCGACGCCTCTTTCGCGGAGCGTACCCAACCTCTTCCGCTGATCGCGTCACTCGGTCACGCACGTCCTGAGAGATACGTCCCTTGTTGGTTAGCGCGAGAGAGGCGGTGGTAATCGATACGCCGGCGTGCTGCGCGACATCGGCCAGCGTCGGCTTCTTGCCGTTTTCAGGCATGCTGCATGCTACGCGGCGCCCACCCACGGGTCAATCCGGCCTACGATGCCACGCTCTCCGAAGGCTTCTGATCAGCCGACGCTCCTGCGATCGGCCGTCGACCTGACTTGATGTCGAGGTTGCTGAGGAGCACTGCAACCACGATGATCGCCCCTTGCACAACAAACTGTACGTAGGGAGGTACGCCAAGCATCACCATGCCGTTGCGAAGGACCGCGATGAGCGCTGCTCCAACAAAGGTGTTGTAGAGTGATCCCTTCCCACCGCTCAGGCTGCATCCCCCGATGATGACGGCGGCTATCACGTCGAGCTCCCACGTTTGTCCAATTACCGGCGTTGACGCCATGAGACGGGACGTCACGAGAAGGCTGACGATCGAGGCGAGGATGCCCGTGAAAACAAAGGCAACGGTTCGCATTTGACGAACCGGGACACCGCTCAGCGATGCCGCCGAGGCATTGCTGCCTGTGGCAAATACAAAACGGCCGAGGCGCGTGTAGTTC
>JANQQY010000009.1 GCA_028284845.1 Spirochaetales bacterium | reverse complement strand
GCGTGACGACCGTCTCGTACGGCTCGATCGACGGCTTTGGGGCACCGTCCGTCGCCGGCCATCGCGGCGCCCTGATGGTCTCGGATTCTGCGGCGGTGATGGCAGGCCGGTTCCACTACTATGAGGGGCGACCGATGGACGATGTCGTGCTCCCGGTTGCGACACTCGCGGCGCTCGGCGTCCAGACCATCGTTCTTACCAATGCAGCCGGCGGCATCAATCCCGACTACCGACCCGGCGATCTCGTACTTCTCAGCGACCACATCAACCTCATGGGGACGAACCCCCTCATTGGCCCAAAGGACGAGAAGAGCACCGCCCGATTCCAGGACATGACTACTGCCTACGATCACGACCTGCGACAGAGGGCACGAGAGATCGACGAGCAGCTCAAAGAAGGGGTCTACTGCGCCCTGACCGGGCCGAGTTATGAAACGCCGGCCGAGATTCAGATGCTTCGAGCACTCGGCGCGGATCTCGTTGGGATGTCGACCGTCCCTGAGGCGCTCGTCGCGCGCTCGTATGGGATTCGTCTGCTTGGGATATCGACTGTCACCAATCTTGCCGCGGGGATGTCCGGGCAGCCCCTCAATCACGCCGAAGTCGTGGAGGTGGGCGCATCTATCCGGGGCCGTATGGTCGCTCTTCTGCGGGCACTCATCGACTCCCTGGGAGCCGACGCCGGTTGATCGACGCCACAACACGGATCTCGCAGGAAGTCGCATGGGCGATGCGGGCCGCGATTGACGAGTCCGACGGCTCAGAGGTCCTCTTTGTGTGCAATACAAATGATGACCTCATCGTAACGTCGGCCAAAGTAGTTGCCCGCGGAGCGCCCGACATGGTCGCGGCGCCGCTTGAGCACATTCGGCGCGGTCAGATCGCGATTCACAATCACCCGAGCGGGGTGTTGCAGCCCAGCGCCGCCGACGTCTCCGTGGCTGCCGAACTCGCCGATTCAGGCGTCGGCTCCTACATCGTCAACAATGATGTTACCGAACTCATAGTCGTCTGCGAGCCCTTCGAGGCCGAAGAACTCGAACGGCTCGATGTGACCTCGCTCTCAGGGCTCATCGATTCAGGCGGCGCGCTGAGCGAGGAGATGCCCGACTTTGAACCTCGAGAGAGCCAGATCGAGATGCTCGAGCGCGTCGCTTCGGCGTTCAACGACGACCAGCTGCTGGCGGTTGAGGCGGGGACCGGCGTCGGAAAGAGCTACGCCTATCTCATCCCGGCGATCGCCTGGGCGGCGGCGAACAATGAGCGAGTCGTCATCTCGACTGCCACGATCAATCTGCAGCAGCAGCTCGTGGAAAAGGACATACCCGCCGTCCAGAGGCTTCTGGACGTTGATGTGCCGGTCATGCTCGTCAAGGGTCGCGGCAACTATCTCTGCAGGAAGCGTCTGGGTGAGTTGGAAGAGGAGTCAGCGCTCTTTGAGGAGGAGAGCGCTGACCCGGATCTCGATGCTCTCCGAGAGTGGGCGACCGTGACGCAGACCGGAAGCCGGAGTGAGGTTCCGTTCGCCGTGCCCGAGGAGCTGTGGAGTTCAGTCAACTCCGATCCCGATAGCTGCACCGACGTCCGATGCCGGCTCCGCGACGACTGTTTCTTCCTCAAAGCCCGCCGCGAGGCCACGGCTGCCAAGGTGCTCGTCGCGAATCATCACCTCCTCTTTATTGACCTTGCGCTTCGAGTCCGAGGGATCGGCTTTGACATGCGCGCGATTCTCCCCCCATTCCAACGCCTCATTTTTGACGAGGCGCACTCCATCGAGAACAGTGCGACGAGCCTCTTCAGCGAGAGCTTCTCTCGGTTTGCCGTCCAGAAGCACAGCCGACGGCTTCGACACGTTCGGCGGGGGAGGGCGCTCGGCCTCCTCTCCTCTGTCCGTCGTCGTGGCGCCAACGCCGAGTACGTGGTTCGGGCGACCGAGGAACTCCAGAGAGTCGATGAGGCCTCAGAGGCCCTCAATGCCGCAGTACTTGAGGCGACCGGCTCGCAGACCTTCCGCCTGACTCCCGAACCTATATCGCAGACGATCGAGTCGATCCTTTCGCCGGTCTCCGAGCTCCACAAGCGACTCGTCCTCCTGGCGAACACCATCAAGGATCTTCTTGAAGACGACGATGGAGAGGAGGCGGGTCCGTACTACGACCTTCGTATTACGCTTCGGCGGATGGAGGCGTTGATCGGTCTCTGTGACACCTTTGTCGATTTTCGCAATCACAGCGATCGCGTCTTTTGGATCGAAGTTCGAAAGAACTCCCAGGGTCACACCTATGCGAGGCTGATTTCGAGCCCACTCGATATTCGTCAGGTGATGCGGGAGGCGGTCTACGACGTCTTTCCCACCGCGGTGTTCACCTCGGCAACGTTGACGGTGGCAGACAGCTTTGCATACTGGAACGGCAGAATCGGGCTTGATCAGGCAGACAGGGAGGCCGTGGAAGTGACGCTTCCGTCGCCCTTTCCCTATCATGAGCGCGCCCTCGTTGCACTACCTTCAGACGCACCGGAGCCATCGAACCCATCCTACTCCGAGTTTCTCATCCACTTCCTTCGAGATCTCTTGCTCACCAGCGAAGGTCACGCTCTGGTCTTGTTCACCTCCTACGAGATGCTCCGGTCGATGCACGGCGCTCTTCGCGAGATACTCGCCGAGAATGGCATCGCCGCGCTCAGGCAGGGCGATGATGACCGGGCTCGGCTCCTTCGAAACTTCGCCGACGATACGACAAGCGTTCTTTTTGCAACCGAGAGCTTTTGGCAGGGCGTGGATGTCCCCGGCGAGTCGCTCCAGGTCGTTGTTCTCTGTAGACTTCCGTTCCGGGTCCCCACTGATCCCATTCTTGTCGCACGGACGGAGGCGATAGAACGACGAGGCGGTAATGCCTTCTCCGAACTCTCACTCCCCGAGGCGGTTATGAAATTCCGGCAGGGTTTTGGAAGGCTGATGAGACGAGGCACCGACCGAGGTGTCGTCGTCGTGACCGATGTTCGAGTCCTCACGAAGCGGTATGGAGGCGCGTTCCTCGATTCGTTGCCCGCGACGCAGCGAAGCGCTCGCGAGGCAACCGGTGTGATCGAAGACATCGAACGATTCCTCTATCCATAGGCCTCTCTGAGGTAGAGCGGGTGGGTATGAGCCAAAAAAAGGGCCGCACGAGGCGGCCCATGGTTAGTCGATGACGGCGATAATGTCCGGCATCTTGATTATCAGGTGATCCTTTCCGTCGATCTCAATGGTGGTTCCGGCGTACTTGTCGTACATGACCTTGTCGCCCTTCTTCACCGTGATGACATCGTCGTCATCGCCAACTTCCACGACCACACCGGTCTGAGTCTTCTCCTGAGCCGTCTGGGGAATGAAGAGTCCGCTTGAAGTCTTCTCCTCGCCCCCTTCAATGCTCAGCAGTACTCGATCACCAATAGGCTTCACCTTCATCTCGTCCTCCTGCACAATCTGCGGTGTTTGTAATGCTACAGAATCGCCTCAGAATATACCGGCTGTAGAATTCCTCGGTCAAGATTTGGAGCTCCAATGGTCACGCAGTAGCTTCCCACTGGAGGAGAATTGGAACGCTGGCGGCTCGACTACATTCGCGGTCTCCGCTGGCTACGGCGTCACCGGCCGGTTGTTGCCCTGCGTTACTTCGAGCGGGCGGTTGAGAGCGCGTCGTTTTCTCGGTATCTGCCCACTGCGTCGCGACCATCCGATCGTTCGTTCCTCTCGTCGCTCTTCGCCTACCTTGGGGTCGCCCTTCGAAAGGTAGGCATGCGAAACCGAGGTCACGCGAGCCTGGTGGAAGCGGTTCGACTCGTCAAGCGCGGAATCCCTCGGCGGGCGCTTCTCGCAGGCGTGAACGAGTACGGGATGGCATCACAGGCGACCGAAGAAGCCGACGATCGGCACGCGTTCTACGGAATCAAACTCGCACACTACATTCGGTCGAAGCGATCACAGAGACTCGGTACTCGCGCGGAAATCGACATGGTAGCGGAACTTATTGATGAGGCGTGGTGCGAGCTCCGGAACACGATCGATCTCCCACGGCTCAGCCCGGTTCAGAAGCTTCGGCTCTTTGAGAAGACGCTCGTTGTCTTCCCCTTTATGTCCGTGCCGGAAGCGATGAAGAGATCGGACATTGCGGTCGACTTTTCGACCGGGCGACGGATTGGTCCCGCAGATCGATGTCACTGCGGCAGTGGGCTTCCCTATCTGTGGTGCCATGGGCGCACCCCGGGGACGGACGAGGCCCTGATTGGGCGATTTTGACCCTGGTTTGGAGACGGACAGGTGATGTGTATCGATTTGACCCTTCCGTAGGCGCTTTTGTAATGCGTTTTTGTGGTCCGATCGCCTAACTGTTTACCATGTATGGCTTTACTTGATTGCGAAATTGGAGCTATTTGGCATGGCAATTGCACCTATCTCGGCATGGCAGCAGAAGCAAAAAGTCGTACCTATAGTCGCAGCTCGCGAGATGACGAAAACGTCCTCTCCATCTACCTCAAAGAAATCAACAAGATTCCGCTCCTGACACGCGAAGAAGAGACGGATTACGCTACCCGCGCAGAGAATGGTGATGAGATTGCGAAGCACAAGCTTGTGCAGGCGAACCTGCGATTTGTAGTGAATGTTGCCAAGAAGTATCAGAATCAGGGCTTGCCGCTTTCCGATCTGATTAGCGAAGGCAACATCGGCCTCATGAACGCCATAGAGCGGTTTGACGTCAGCAAGGGATACCACTTCATCTCCTACGCCGTCTGGTGGATTCGTCAGGCCATTCTCAAGGCGATCTGCGAGAAGTCTCGCATGATTCGTCTTCCCCTCAACCGAGCGAATGAGCTCGTTCAGATTGAGAAGGTTCGCAAGGAGATTCAGGGGCGTCACGGAGAGGAAGCTGAAATCAGGAAGATCGCACAGACTCTGAATATGGATCAGGACCACGTGGCGGATCTGATCAACATCAGTCGCGAGCTTATTTCCCTTGAGACTCCGGTCTACAACGAGAAAGACTCGAGCATTCTAGGCGACTTTGTTGAGGATGAGGGATACCAGGCGCCGGATACGGTTGTGGTTGAGAAGGCGCTCAAGGAAGACATCAACGAGATCCTTGCCACGCTCACGGACAAGGAGAGTGAGATCGTGCAGTATCGATTTGGCCTGAACGGGCGAAGCCCTCTCTCCTTGAAGGAGATTGGTGACCGGTACAGCCTTACCAAGGAACGAATTCGGCAGATCGAGAAGAAGGCGCTCAAGCGGCTTCAGCATCCCAGCAGGGTAGGGAAGCTCGAGGCGTACGTAGCGACCGCATAACATCGTCATGAGCAGCGAGGGCGCCAGTCGGCGCCCTTTTCTTCATGGTATACATAACGATAATATAATCTACGTATCGCCGCGCGAACCGTCCCGCATTCATTGACAGAGGACATCAAACTTCGATACCCTCACGCAATCAACCTTTCCTATCCATATCGGGGGTATTTCCAGACATGAAGTACGTTTACTTTTTCGGCGAAGGCAAAGCCGAAGGCAGCAAGGAGATGAAGGCTCTCCTTGGCGGTAAGGGCGCTAACCTTGCAGAGATGTCGAGCATCGGTGTTCCCGTGCCCGGCGGCTTCACCATCTCAACCGAGGTGTGTGAACTCTACTATGAGAACAAGTCCCGTATTCCCAAGGACGTCCAGACCGAAGTCGAGAAGAATCTTGCTCGTCTCGAGAAGATGATGGGCAAGACGCTCGGTCAAGCCGACGATCCTCTTCTCGTCTCAGTCCGCTCGGGCGCCGCGGTCTCCATGCCGGGCATGATGGACACCGTCCTCAACCTCGGTCTCAACGACAAGGCTGTGAAGGGTCTCTCAGCGAAGAGCGGCAACCCTCGCTTTGCCTGGGATGCCTACCGACGATTCATCAACATGTTCGGTAACGTCGTCATGGGCGTTGACCATGAGCACTTTGAAGCCGCTCTCGACAAGATCAAGAAGAAGAAGAAGGTCGAGCTCGACACAGATCTCGACGCGGCCGATCTCGAAGGCGTTGTCGCGGCCTACAAGGACGTCTTCAAGAAGCACACGAAGCAGAGCTTCCCTCAGGACCCCAAGAAGCAGCTTTGGGCAGCCGTGGATGCGGTCTTTGGCTCGTGGAACAACGACCGGGCGATTGCCTATCGAAAGATCAACGACATCAAGGGCCTCAAGGGCACGGCTGTCAACGTGCAGTCGATGGTCTTTGGTAACCTCGGCGAGGACTCCGGCACGGGCGTCTGCTTCTCTCGTGACCCGTCGACCGGCAAGAAGGTCTTCTACGGCGAGTACCTCATGAACGCACAGGGTGAGGACGTCGTTGCCGGTATCCGTACGCCAATGGCGCTCAAGACGCTCGAGAAGAAGGATCCCAAGATCTACAAGCAGCTTGTCAACGTGAAAGACAAGCTTGAGAAGCACTACACCGACATGCAGGACATGGAGTTCACCATCCAGCAGGGTAGCCTCTACCTCCTGCAGACACGTAACGGGAAGCGCACCGGTGCTGCGGCGATCAAGATCGCTGTTGACCTCGTTGCCGAAAAGAAGATTGACAAGGCGACGGCCGTTACTCGCGTTACGCCCGATCAGCTGGACCAGGTCTTCCACCCACAGATTGACCCTCGAGCGAAGAAGGCGAACAAGGCTGTCGCTAAGGGCCTCAATGCGAGCCCGGGCGCCGCGACCGGCATGGTCGTCTTCACCGCTGAAGAGGCTGCTGCCTGGAAGAAGGAAGGGAAGAAGGTTCTCCTTGTCCGAAAGGAGACCAGCCCCGAAGACATCGAGGGCATGCACGCTGCTGAGGGTATCCTCACTTCGACCGGCGGTATGACGAGTCATGCGGCTGTTGTCGCTCGTGGCATGGGTACGCCCTGTGTCGCCGGTACCAAGGACGTTGTGATCACCGGTAAGAAGCTGACGGTTTCCGGAAAGACGGTGAAGCAGGGCGAGGCAATGACCATCGACGGTTCAACCGGCGAGGTGTTTATTGGTGAACTCGCGCTGAGCCAGCCCAAGATCTCTGGTGAGCTCGATACCTTCCTCAGCTGGGCCGACGACATTCGTCTCAAGGCGAAGCGACCGGGTCTCAAGCAGACGGGCATCAACGTCCGTACCAATGCCGATACTCCAGTTGACGCGAAGCGCGCACGCCAGTTCGGCGCCGAGGGCATCGGCCTCTGTCGAACCGAGCACATGTTCTTCGAAGAGGACAAGATCTTCGCATTCCGCCAGATGATCCTCAGTGAGGATCTTGCAGGGCGTAAGAAGGCGCTGGCGAAGCTTCTCCCACTCCAGAAGAAAGACTTCAAGGGCATCTTCAAGGCTATGGACGGCCTGCCCGTTACGGTGCGCCTCCTCGATCCTCCCCTCCACGAGTTCGTCCCGCACGAGACAGCGGAGATGAAGGAACTTGCGAAGGCGATGGGAATCTCTCCGGGCGTCGTAAAGGCGAAGGTCGAGAGTCTCCATGAGTTCAACCCGATGCTCGGTCACCGTGGTTGCCGACTGGGAATCACCTACCCTGAGGTCTACGACATGCAGGTTGAGGCGATCATGACCGCTGCCTGTGAGGTCGCAAAGGCCGGAGTGAAGGTACACCCTGAGATCATGATTCCGCTCGTTGGAACGAAGGCGGAGCTCGCGGTACTCCGCGAGAACGCGATCCGGGTTGCCGAAGATGTTCTTGCGAAGAAGAAGCAGAAGGTTCAGTACCTCGTTGGCACGATGATCGAGATTCCGCGCGCAGCGCTGACCGCCGATCAGGTCGCCGAGCAGGCCGACTTCTTCAGCTTCGGCACCAACGACCTCACGCAGATGGCCTTTGGCTACAGCCGTGACGACGTGGGAACCTTCGTACCTGAGTACATCGACCAGGGCATCCTTGAAGAAGATCCGTTTGCCGTTCTTGACCAGACCGGTGTTGGTCAGCTGGTGCAGATCGGAACCGAGCGCGGTCGAAAGACCAAGCCGGAGCTCAAGGTCGGCATCTGCGGTGAGCACGGTGGTGAGCCTCAGTCGGTAGAGTTCTGCTACAAGGTCGGCATGAACTACGTCAGCTGCTCTCCGTTCCGCGTGCCCATAGCGCGACTCGCTGCCGCACAGGCGGTCCTCGCTAACGCGTAAGAAGAGTCGACAAACCGACGTTTATATCCCGGGCCGGCGCACAGCGCCGGCCCGTTTTGTCTACCCGATGTTCGCTTCACGACGTGGAACACTCTCTTATCTCGCCTTCTACGGAGCGAATGCGATCCTGCTTCCTGTCCTCGCACTCTACTATCAGCGTAGCGGCATGGATGGGGTTCGCCTTGGGCTTCTCACCGCACTCTGGCCGGCCGGAAGCCTGCTTGGTGCGTGGGTACTTGGGGCGGTCGCCGATGCTTCCCGGCGCCACACGCTCGTCCTTCTCGCGTCCGTGATCGGTGCGGCGCTCACAGCTCAGCTGATAGGCATCGCATCGTCCTTTGCCACCTTGGTCGTCTCAGTAAGCGCCTTCTCGCTGGTGGGATCGTGCATCGCCCCAATGCTCGATCACGGAGTGATCAACGACCTTGGGGTACGACAGTCGCTCTTTGGTCGTGTCCGACTCTGGGGCGCCGTTGGCTGGGGTCTGACGGGGCCGCTCGCCGGCCTCCTCATCGACCGATGGGGCCTTGATGTCGCCTTCCCCGCGTATGGGATTGGGATGCTCTTGCTCGCGCTGACGGTCGTCGGGCTTCCGCTTGGGGGCGGCCGCGCACGCCCCGATGTGGGCGCAGGCTTCCGCGAGGTGCTCCGGAGTCGGCAGTGGCGGACGCTTCTTGCGCTCCTCTTTGTTGCCGCGACCGGTGCGACAATGATTCACCATTTTCTCTTTCTCTACCTAGAATCTATTGGTGGTTCGCCCGCGGTCCGTGGGGTTGCATTGAGCGTCGCGACGATAAGCGAGCTTCTTGTCTTTGCCTTCGCAGATCGACTCTCAAGGCGGTACCGGCCACTGACGCTTATCCTCTTCTCTATGCTTGCCTCTGTGATCCGCCTTCTCCTCTACAGCGTCATCCGTGATCCCGTACTTGCGCTCCTGCCGCAGCTTCTTCACGGTCCGTCCTTTTCGTTGCGACTGGTCGCCAGCGTCTCGCTCGCGCGTCGGCTCGCACCAAAAGGCATGGAGGCGACGGCACAGAGTATCGTCTCGGCGACTCAGATGGGTGCGGGCGGTGTAGCAAGCGCGCTCGTGGGAGGGCTCCTCTTTCGATCGCTCTCTCCCCCGGCAGCGTTCGGTTGGGTCGGTATCGTGCTGAGTGGCCTTGTGCTTGTCTTTGTCGTCCGGCGAAGGGCTATCACCGTTGAGGAGACACGGCAAAAGACTTGACCGTGCGAGGCGCTCTACTCAACTTAACCGAGTTCTAATGGAGGAAACATGACAAGGAGAATTTCTGTTGCAGCGATCGTGCTGATGCTGGTTGCTCTTCTGGCTGCTCCGCTCTTCGGAACCGGGACGGTCGAGGAAACACCTGCGACGTCGAGCGACTCTGACCTTTTCAGGACCCCGAATGACCCGCGGCTCTTCGAGCCGGGCAAGTTGACCGTTGCGACCGGTGAGCCGGTCTTCCCGCCGTGGATGCTCAACGACGACCCCGCCGGCGGTGAGGGTTTCGAGAACGGCATCGTCTACGCGCTGGCGGAAGAGCTGGGCTTTGATCGCGAAGATGTTGTCTGGATTCGAGTCACCTTCGACCAGGGTATCGCTCCCGGTCCAAAGGCGTACGACTTCAACATCCAGCAGTTCTCGGTGACCGAGCCCCGCAAAGAATTCGTCGATTTTTCGATGGTCTACTACCAGCCGGATAAGGCAGTGGTTGCGCTTCCAGGTTCAGATATAGAAAACGCTTCGTCCCTCGCGGACCTGAGCGGTGCACGATGGGGAGCTACCATCGGTACAACCGACCTCGACTACATCGAGACTCGGATCACGTCGGACGACGTTGCCGTCTACGACGATCAGGTCGGAACGTTCCAGGCGCTCGTTGCGGGCCAGATCGATGCCACAGTGATCTCGCTCCCGACGGCACTCTTTGCGACGGCGGTCCAGGTTCCAGAGGCGCGAATCGCAGCGATTCTTCCTCCGGACGAGAACGACCTTGGGCATGGGCTTGTGTTTGAGAAGGACAATCCGATCGTTGAGTGGATCAACGATGGGCTCGAGGCGATCATCGCGCGTGGCGTGATTGAGGACCTGACGAGTGAGTACCTCGTAGGCGACGACACGATTCCTGTTATCGCACAGTAATGTCCGAGCGTCCCGCATCTGAACGGCAGCGGCCTGAACGGCAGAGAGCGGGGCGCGTCGTACGGACCCGTGATCGCGTGCTTCCGGCGCTTATCGTCGCC
>JANQQY010000320.1 GCA_028284845.1 Spirochaetales bacterium | reverse complement strand
AGAGAACGAACATCACGATCGCCGCAACCGGGATTCCGGCAACCCTTCCACTTCCCCAGAATGAGAATTGATTCGGGAAGGGAGAGATAGGGAATCCATCCGTGATCAGGTAGGCTACGCCGCGCCACATGGATAGCAGGCCCAGCGTTGTGATGAAGCTTGGGACGCGAAAGCGGTTTCGAAGCAAGCCAATGAGAAGACCGTTCGCCGCGCCCAGCGCGACTGCGGCGAGCGCCGAAACGGGCAGGGGAATCCCCATTCGAATCGTCAGGTGGCCAAAGACCGCGCTTGAGGCGGCGATCAGCGATCCGACGGAGAGGTCTATCTCGCCACTGATGATGACCCACGTCATGCCGATCGCGACGATCGCGATGTTCGACATCTGCCGAAGGATGTCGAGCAGATTGCGTGACGTCACGAACAATGGGTTCAGAATGCCAAAGACAGTGATCAGGATGATCAGTCCGCCCACGAGTCCGATCAGTGTGGTGGACCTGGACAGCGTCGACCTGAGCCGGGCTTTCATATCTCGCCTCCAACGATGAGTGTTGTAAGTCTGTGAGGATCGAGTTCTGATGCAGGCGCCTCGTGAACGATCTGGCCGCGCCGGAGAACGCAGATTCGGTCCGCCAAGCCAAGCAGCTCCTCTTCGTCAGACGTTGCAAAAAGCACACCCACACCTTGAGCTGCCAACGAATCGAGAAGGCCGTAGATCATCGTCTTCGCTCCCACATCGATTCCTCGGGTCGGTTCGTCAAGGAGAAGAAGCTTCACGCCCTCCCTTCCAACCCATCGTCCCAGAATTGCCTTTTGCTGGTTGCCGCCCGAGAGCGCTTCAATGTCGAGCGAGACGTCGTTCGGGACGACACCTACTCGCGTCGAAGCCTCCGTCGCGCGGGCCCTCTCGGCGCGCGCGGGGACGTGCCCCCAGCGTGAGAGCTGATCGACAGACGCCACTCCAATGTTCGAGAGAATTGACGACTCGGTAATGATTCCGTCCGCCTTACGCTCTTCCGGAACCATCCCGATTCCGGCGTGCACGCGTCCCCGAATACCTGGTCGGACCGGGTTGCCCTGCATGAGGATCTCGCCCTCGTCCAGCTCATCGGCGCCATACACGGCGCGAAGAAGCTCTGTTCTTCCGCTCCCCAATTGGCCGCATACGCCCACGATCTCGCCGGGATGAACTGTGAGATTGATTGGACCTGCCAACCGCTCCGAGCGAGCGGCTCTCACTTCAAGGAGAGGAGGACCATCCAGGCGATGAGAGTTTCGGGGAGGGATCGCGTTTCGGCTGCCGAGCATGAGCTCTACGAGGCCAGCGATGTCGATCTCGCCTATGGGACGAGTGGCGACGGTGCGACCGTCGCGCAGGACGGTGACTTCGTCCGCGATCCGAAAGATCTCGTCGAGATAGTGCGATATGTAGATGACTCCGGCGCCGGCAGCAGTGAGTCGCCGAACGGCGTCGAACAACGCTCGTGTCTCCTGATCGGTTAGGGCTGATGTCGGCTCGTCAAAAATAACTACTGATGCGTCGACACTCAGGGCCTTCGCTATCTCAATGAGCTGTTTCTGACCAACCGGCAGGTCTCCGGCGCGCGCATCGGGATCGATCTGAACCCCCAAACGGCCAAGAGCTGCAGTAGCCGCCTTCCTTCCAGCGGCCGTGTTCACACGGCCAACCCATCCTCGCGCAGGAAGGTGCCGTAGAAGTATGTTGTCCGTAACGTTGAGATCGTCGATGACGCTGAGTTCCTGGTAGACGATCGAGATTCCCGCCGCTTCGGCCTCATCGGCGGAGCCCAGCGCAACCTCCTCGCCGCGGATTCTGATACTTCCCTCGTCGCATTGCACGACTCCGGCGAGGATCTTCATCAACGTCGACTTGCCCGCTCCGTTCACGCCGACGAGCGCATGCACTCTCCCCGGCTCAACGACCAACCGCGCGCCGTTAAGCGCGCGGTTGGCCCCGAACCACTTGGAAACGTTCTCGATTTCTACCAGTGGCTTGTGATCCATTGCGTTCTCTTAGTTCATGATATCCGCTGCTTCGCTCAAGTACTCATCCACCCGGGCGGGATCCTGCTTCGAGTATAGATCGAGCGGTACGATCACTTCTGAAGGGACCGACTCGCCGCGAATGACCGCGGCGGCGGTCTTGATCGACTGGTACCCTATCTGAAACGGCTGCTGAGTGGAGACTGCGAAGAGTGGGCTGTCAGGATCCTGGAGATACTGTGCCGCCTGAAGGCTCATGTCGGTCCCGAAGACCAGCACATCGTCGCGTCCTGAGCTGTTCACCGCAACCACAGCACCTATGGCGCCGCCCTCGTTTGCTGCCCAAATGTAGTCGAGGCCAGGGTTTCCCTGGAGAATCGTCTCGACGACGTCGGCTCCATCAGTCGGATTTGCAGCGTCCTGCTCGGCGACAATGGTCAGCCCTGGCACATTGGCCGTGGCGTCTACGAAGCCGTCTCGTCGCTGGATTCCAACTTCGAACATAGATATCGTCACCAGGGCGATCGTTGGATCTGCTATGTCGTTCGCCGCGACGTACTCAGCGAAATACTCGCCCATCTGGAAGCCAAGGTCGTAGTTATCTACCCCAATGAAGTAGTCGTACCCAGGAGGATTCGTATTGTAGTTGATCACCTGGACGCCGGCATCCTTGGCCCGATTGATCGCCGGCAGAGACGCCGATGAATCGAGCGCCGAGACGATCACGGCGTCGAACTGTTGCGCGACATAGGTGTCGATGAGGTTTCCTTCCTGAACGACGTCCATTTCCGCATTGCCCGAGATGTACTCCAGACCCTCTTCCTCGGCTGCCGTGCGCATGCCCGCGTCGATGTATCGGAACCACTCGACGTCAGACGCCATCATGATTCCGGCGACACGTACGGTGTCGTCAGACTCAGCCTCGGCTCCTGCCATTACGAGCCCGCCGGCAGCAACCAGCAGAGCGATCGCCAGAATTACAGTCTTTCTCATTGAAGACCTCCTATTGAATATGACCAGGGACAACGTCCCCTACTCGCTCCTCAATCGTTCTCATCTTCTCGGATGATCTAGATGAATTTACCTGCTTAGATGGATTCATTTTTAGTGAAATTCACTTGTAGCGTAGCATGGATACGCGAGCTGTCAACCTCAAATATGGACTCCTCCTTAGGTCGCACGTGAACGTCCCTGGTGGCACGTCATCGCGCTACTCGCCCTGATGCGGGAGGAACTCCGATGTATGCTCTCAGGCGGGAGGGTCCTGTGAGATCTCGTGTCGCCGCTACATTCGTCCTGGCACTTCTATCTCTCTTACTCATCGAAGAAGCGACTGCTGAGCGCGGGAACGGCGCCCCTGATCCCTCGAACTCCGCGCCCGTAGTACGAGTCGAATTACGGCAGACCGCACAACACGCTCCGCCGATAGGTGTCAACGACCTTGGTGACAGCGGTGGAACACGCTTTTCCGCCGGAAACCTGATCCCGGACGCCGGTTTCGAACCCATCAGCATTCGGCGATATTGGCGAGTCACGGAAGCCGGAAGGGCGAAGGGCTACCCGTGGATCCAGGTCGATCGGGGCGGACTCACACAGTGGGATCTGGTGACGACAGGCTTCCTCAACGGCGCGTCCTATCGACTCTACCGGATCGTTGATGCGTCTGGAGAGTTGTTGGGCTCGCGTGACGACTATCTTGATCTGAGTCGCGCCGATCGTTTTATCCGCGTCGGAGAAGGCACGGTCCCGGAGGCCGGTGCGCCAAACCTTCCGCTGGGCGGCTTTGTGGACGAGCCCGGTGAGCAGCGGATCTATCTCTCCGGTCCTGAGCCTCTTGTCTGGGACTACATCGTCTTTGACAAGCGCACCGTTGAGCCTCGGGTCGATTGGTCACATCCGCGACTGGATGACTCCGGTCACTCGGATCGCATTCAGGAAGCGTGGCGGCCAGGCTGGGGTCTCGAAGAGAGGGACATCGCGATTTCTCGTCGGTACCATACCGACTCGGGCGAAATCCCCTTCGCCGGGGAGTCGTTCTATCAGATCGACTCTCGGGTGAGTGGCGAAGCAGCGATCCATGGTCCGTATATCTTCTTTCCGGTAAACGACAATCCTGAGGGCAACTGGTACAGCACACTTGAGCCTGGCCGGACCTATCGCTACGAGGCCTGGATGCGCCAGGAGGGCATCCGAACCGGTGAGGTGGAGCTGGGCTTCTTCTCTATGTACGACGAGATCGCACGCAGCTTTGCCGTGGATGCGGAGTGGCGCCGGTACGGCTTCGAGTTCACCGCCCCCGAGCGCCCCACGCACGACGGGTGGCATGCCGGGCCGGCGATCCGATTCTCCGGTTTTGGCACCCTGCAGCTGGACAATGTGCGCCTTGTCCGCATCGACGATCCCTCCCAAGCTGACGACCTCTTCGTCCCGAGCCCGATGCTTTTTGACGAGCTGATGGCGATGCAGCCGGAGCGCGGGGAGAAGGGAATGCTCCGGTCGATGTGGGTGATGATGAATGACGCATCCATGGCGAGCCTGCTCTCTCCCTACCCGGACGCCGGGATCGTCTACGACTGGTACATAGCAACGCAGGGCGGCACGATGACGCTCCCAGGCTTCCTCGACTACGCCCTTCGTACCGGTGATGCTCCGGCTACAAGAATGAAGCCATGGCTCAACATCTCAACTCGAGCGAGCGAAGAAGAGTGGGCGATGCTGATGGAGTACCTTGCCGCTCCCATCGATCCGGATGATCCGCAAGACATTGCATCCAAGCCGTGGGCGTATCTGCGCTATCAGGTGCGTGGAGTCGAGACTCCATGGACGGAGGAGTTCGAGAAGATCACCATCGAATTCGCAAATGAGACGTGGCACAACGGCGCAGTAGAGGAACAATGGACCGGCTGGCACCGGGCGAACTGGGTCCATCAAGGCGGACATGAGTTTGGCCTCTGGACTCAGTTCGTTGGAGCATTCCTTGAGAACGCCTCGCCGTGGTTCAAGCGTGCCCGTGAGAGCGGCCGACTCGAGTTTGCGATGGGCGGCAACTACCAGGACTACGCAGAAACTGGCGTCCCCTTCACCGAGTACGCCGACGTCGTGGGCCATACGACCTATGTTGGGCCGCGGTGGGAGGCCGAGGAGGCGGCCAACATCAGGTTCGACGATGAAGGGCTTCAGGCGACGCTCCTTGGATACGCGGCAGGACTGGACGATGAGTTTGACCACTACCGTATCCAACGAGAGCAACTCGCCGCCTCCGGTCATGAGTACATGCTCTACGCCTACGAGGGAGGACCGAGTGGCTATACCCTTCCCGGCACCGCCGACGACTCGGTCGTTGAGATTGGGGAGCGGTACGGGAAGAGTCAGGCGATGGCGGTTGCGTCTCTTGAGGCGTGGCTCGGCGCCTATCAGGCAGGGTTCTCCGAGATGGGATTCCTCTCGTTCGCCCAGGGGCAGTTCTGGAGTTCACATACATCGATCCGGGAGGGGTTCCGCCGTCACGTGCCCTGGCTTGCCGTCATGCTGCGGAATCGGTACGCGACTGGAACGATGGTCCACTCGCAGGTCGATCACGCGCCAACGATCCGCTGGCGTGGTCAGGATGAATCGACGGTGAGCTCGTGGGCTTTTCGGGATGGGTCACGTCTGGCGGTCTTCGTTCTTAACCGACACCTGAGTCAGAATGTGGTCGTCCAACTCGAGCTCCCTGAGCATCCGACGCGTGCCGCAACCCTCTACGCCCTCGAAGGCGATGCTACTGCGACGAACCGCTTCGAGGAGATGGTCACCATCACCGAACGAGCAATCCAACTCGGGGCGCGGACCGAGGTTGAGATCCCCGCCGCTGCGATCCATCTGTATGTGGTGGAGACGAGCTTGCCGGATGACCGAGAGCCGCCCGTGGCACCGGGGTCTCTTGTCGTGAGCGATGCGGGTTCGGGTTCTCGGGGCGCGCTGATCTCATGGGAGCCGGTCCGCGATGCGACCGAGTATGTGATCTATCGCGGGACC
>JANQQY010000316.1 GCA_028284845.1 Spirochaetales bacterium | reverse complement strand
TCACTCGAGATCCGCGCGGGAGAGCGGTTTGTCCTTCGCGGAGGGTACGGGATCAATATCCCGCTACCGGAGAGCTGGGACTCGCAGTTGGTTGCCGGCTTGGGTCTCAAGGGCTTCGTCCGTGGGGACTCAGTCATTTCAACCAGTATCCTCACGCTTCCGTCCCTCTTTGACAATCTTGGGCTCGATACCCTAACGGGCTCACCCTTCGAGCTGACAACAGGAATCGGGATCGACATTGGAGTCCGCTACGAGTGGCGCAATCTTCTTGCCGCTGCGCTCACCGTTGACAATGTCTACTCGCCAACGGCCGTATCGACCTACTCGTCGCTGCAGGCGTTTCTCGATTCGAGCGAGACAGTGTCGGACCCGAACTACACAGCACTTCCGCAGGAGATCAGCGTCGGCGTTGCCTATACGCCTTCATTGGGACGCGTGGATCGTATCCTTCAAGACCTGACCCTCCTGCTCGACTACTCAGATATTTTTGATTTCTGGCTTGATCCGGGCGGAAGTGAGAACATCGTTCTGAAGTTTGGATTCGGACTCGAGTTCACACTCCTTGAGGTCTTGTCGATCCGCACGGGTTTTGCCGACGGGCTCCTCGCGGCAGGCCTTGGGGTTGATCTTACTTTCGTGCAGTTGAACGCCGCGATGTACGGTACCGAACTATCCTCTGAGCCGGGGCTGCGTCCAGAGTACAATCTTGTCGTCGGTCTTGAATTTGGGGGGTAGGCGAACTATCTTCGCTCAACGCGGGCGGCTAGCTCAGGGGTAGAGCATCTGACTTTTAATCAGATGGTCCGGGGTTCGAATCCCCGGCCGCTCATCGTCGATATTGACCGCCCATAGTCATATCGATAGGTTTCCTCTGTCATGTCTCCATCGTCTAGAGGTTAGGACACCGGGTTTTCATCCCGGCAACAGGGGTTCGATTCCCCTTGGAGATGACAAGGGCTGTCCGCGTGGACAGCCCTTTTTTTGTGCGGAACTCTATGCTAAACGTCGAACCAGAATCTGAATCCGAACGCGCCTTGTAGGCCAAAGTCGGGGATGTTCGGAATGAACTCAATGGTGGGAGCCACCTCAAGGAAGAGTTCAAGGACCGGTATGGGGTAGATGTTGATACCAACCGGGATTCGAGCGCCGAGCTGAAACGGCTCTGGAACGGCAACGTACAATCCAGGCCCGACGTAGAGGCTCAGTGCGCCGGCGAGGCCCGTCGTAAACAACCACCAATCCGCGGTGATCGCGACGTTGAAGTTGTCGCCGAGCTGCGCTCCAAGCCCGAACAGGAACGGCGTCTGCGGAAGCTTCAGGCTCAACAGCACACTGTTTGGAAGCCCGCCCACTGCGCTCAAGCTGAATGCCCCGCCGACCCCGAGGGTGTCCGCAGCGGTCGTAAAGGTAACCGCAAGAAGCAGCACGGCTGCGATGATAACTACTTTCTTCACTCTTCTCCTCCGTGACTAGTAATCGGGCGGAATATACACCGGCGTCACCGGCACCTCAACAAGAATCGTGCGCCGCGCCTGCGAATGCCGAATGTTGCTGCGTCGGTTTCCTACGACTATAGTGGCGCCATGGGAACAATCGTTCTGAAGGCGACGGACCTTGACGGGTACTTGACCGAGCGCGACAAGGCATCGCTGGTCCGAATGGACGAGTTGTACGAGCAAGTGACGGATGCGAGCCGTGTCTTGTCGACGAGTCAGAACGAGCAGCGTCTCGCCCAGGAAAAACACCGTCTCATCGAACTCTACAATGCGATGGGCGATGAGATGCAGACGATCACCGCCGACGAACCGGCGATCAAAGTCTACTCGTTTCAGACACCACCGACCGTGCACGGCGAGGCATCTCGGTTGATAGCGAAGCTGCGTGACGTGCGAACGCAGCACTACGAGTTTGTCTATTACATTCAGCGGGCTTATGAGCTCCTCTTTAACCTTGCCTTCGCCGAACCCGAACGGCACGAGAAGAACCACCTTATCGTCAGTACACCGGTGACCGATCCGGTCCAGAACTACGCCGTCCATAAGATCCCGGATGTGGACGACGAACTCGAGAATGCCGTGATGTGCGTTATGCTTCGCGGCGCGCTCCTTCCCTCGATGATCATGTCGAAAGAGATCGAGGAGTACACCTCGACCGGATACGTCACCCCGTTTGCGTTGTTCAAAATCGGTCGCGATGACACCAAGCGTGAGAGCAACATGGAGTACATCTTGGATCTCGATCGAAGCTACTTCGATCTATCGGAACTCGAAGGCAAGGATCTGATCTTTGCCGATCCCATGAATGCGACCGGCGGAAGCCTCGTTACCATCGTCAAGTACCTTCAGGACCAAGGCGTCTCCCCGCGCTCGGTCAACTTCTTCAATGTTATCTCTGCGCTGAAGGGGAGCCTCAGAATCGCGCGCGCCATCGACAACGGCCGTATCTATACGCTCTGGATGGATCCGGTTTTGAACGAGAAGGCGTACATCCTCCCCGGGCTTGGGGATGCCGGCGATCGGCTCAATGGTTCAGATGCCGATGACGCGCCGCGCAATATGATCCAGTTGATTGCCGACTACGGATCAAACATCGCAAACCTCTACCGAAGCCAGGTAGCCGAGATTGCACGAACCGTGCTGACACGATGAGGTTCCAGCGTCGAACTCACGTTCGGGCTCGAAGCGTGGCGATTTGCGCGATCGCCTTGCTCGCTTCGTGCGGGACGACGCCTGATCGAGCCGATCTGGCGACGGAGTACTTCAACATAGGGACCGCCTACTTCGAGCTCGGTGACCTTGAGCGGAGTGCCACCTATCTGTCGCGCGCGATCGAACTCGATCCTACGCTCGGGCGCGCCTCTTACAATCTCGCCCGAGTCCGGATTGATCGTGCCGAGTACGAGGAAGCGATCGTCCTCCTTGAGGAACTCCTTGTGGCAGACCCAACCAACTCGCTCGTTCTCGAGACACTCGGATACTCGGCCTACCTGGCAGGCGATCTGGACCAAGCAGGCCGATGGTACGATCGCGCGCGTGATGTGAACGCGACTGATCCGGAACTCCTACAAAATCGAGCTGTCATTCATCGGGAGCTGGAAGAGTACGGCGCGGCTGCGACTCTGATTGAACGCGCAATAGATCTTTCCGGTGAGTCCCCCGAACTCCTGCTCGAGCTTGCGCGCACGCGTCGCAACGCTCAAGACACATCAGCTTCTATCGAAGCCTACGAGTCCTACTTGAGCGCGACACCCGAACCCGCACCGGACGCGGCATTCGAGCTGGCCTTGCTCTATCAGGAGGCCGAGTTCTTCGCCGATGCTCTCGACATCCTCAATGAAATCCAAGCCAACAACAGTGCTGAGTCAGCGCTCCGCGCATCAGCCTCCTTCGAGTCTGCTCGGATTCTGTTGCTTGAGGCCGATGAGCCGGAGGACGGCATTGATGCGGTGCAAACCGCAATTTCCCTCGGGTTCGCCGATATGGACGAGGCGTTATCGATAGCAGACCAGCTCGATGCAGAGACTCGAGCTCTCTATCTCGCGGTCATTGAGGGTGCCGGCAGCCGCCCCGATGGTGAAAATGATGAGCCGCCGGAGCCGGGTGAGCAATCGTCGGGATCAGGCGACTCGGGATCTCCGTAGTCTTAGGCGAGCACTCGTTTTAGTTCCCCAAACACCTCGTCCGGAGCCGGTGCGGCATCGATCGTGACGAGGTTGCCCTTGCCTTCGTAGTAGTCGATGAGGGGCGCGGTCTGATCATCATAGACCTTCAGCCGGTTACGAATGGAGTCTTCTTTGTCGTCTTCGCGCTGGATCAACTCTTCTCCAGTTTCGTCGTCCTTGCCCTCGACTTTTGGCGGACTGAACTCGACGTGGTAGATTCGTCCGGACGGCTTGTGGACCCGTCGGCCTGAAAGGCGCTTTATCAGAATGTCGCGCTCAACGTCGAATCGCACTGCCTTCTCGATCGTCGCGAACCCATCAAGAGCTTCCGCCTGCGGGATGGTGCGCGGAAAGCCATCGAGGATGTAGCCTTTCTGTGCATCGGCCTCAGATAATCGCTCCTTCACCATTGCGATTGTCAGCTCGTCCGGAACGAGATCCCCGGCCGCCATGATCGCCTTTGCCTTGAGACCAAGTTCGGTTTCATTCGCCATTGCGGCACGAAACATGTCGCCGGTCGAGATGTGTGGGATTCCCAGATCGTCGGCCAGTCGGCCCGCCATCGTTCCTTTGCCTGCGCCCGGAGGGCCCAAAAAAACAAGATTCATCGTCGCTCCTGAGGGTGCGGTCTTTGACCGCCTCTTGAATTCCGGTCATCTTAGGCAGACGATCGGCAGCCGTCAAAGGGGCCGAAGTGGAGGTCGTATGGAGTTCTGGGATCGCATGAAGAATGCCATGGAGAAAGGCCTTGAAGGGTCGAAGGAGCTGCTCGGAAAAGCCAAGGATCGCGCTCAAGATCTTGGTGAGCGCGGAGTTCTTCGGCTTGAAGTGATGCAGCTCGAGAACCAGGCCGAGAAGCTCATCGCAAAGCTCGGCGCACGTACCTAC
>JANQQY010000304.1 GCA_028284845.1 Spirochaetales bacterium | reverse complement strand
CATGCTTGAACCGCTTCGCAGGTGGCAGAAGATGCGCTTGAGGTCAAGACGACGTTTGGCGAAGTAGTGGACGGAGTGGGTCTGAGCGCTCAGGCGCGTGCGGCAGTGTCGGCAGCGATAGCGTTGCACGGTGCCGTGGGCCACGGAGCGGTAGGTACCGTCGCGAACGAGCCAGTTGGGGGCGGGGGCCAGTGCGTTGGGGCACCTCAAATTCGAGCAATGATGTGGACGTGGCATGTAACCAACGACAGCGGAAACGGTTGTGGTGCTTCGTATCTCCACGGTGAGTGACACTACCCAAAGCTCGACTTTACAGCAGAAGGTGAAAGGAAGAGAATCAAAACCAATGCAGACCGAGGCTCCCGGACCCGCTTGTCAGTTATCACCACGCGTAACGCGACTTCGTGACAAGAGCCTCCACGCTGTACCCACCGTCACTGCGGACCGTGCTCTGCTTGTGACCGAGTTCTACGCGTGCGCCGAAACATCGACTCCGGCGCCCCTTCTTCGAGCACGAGCCTACCAGCATCTGTGTGACCACAAGCAGATCTACCTTGGGGCGGATGAGCTCATCGTCGCAGAGCGTGGGCCCGCGCCCAAGGTGGTCCCGACCTTCCCCGAACTCACCTGCCACTCCGTTAAAGACCTCAAAATTCTTCGGAGCAGAGCCACCACCCCCTACGAGGTTCCGGACAGTGTGATCCATGCGTACGAGGAGACGATCATACCGTTCTGGAAGGGTCGGTCGATGCGTGATCGACTCTTCGCTCGACTTCCAGACGAGTGGCGGGAGGCCTACGAGGCGGGACTTTTTACCGAGTTCATGGAGCAGCGCGCTCCCGGTCACACGGCACTGGACGGCACGATCTACCGGACCGGACTCCGCGACAGACAGGGCAGGATTCGAAATCGCATCGCGGAGCTCAGAGCCGATGGTGCTTCTGCCGACGACCCACGGTGTGCGCAGCTTGAGGCGATGTGGATCTCATGCGACGCGACCATTCGGTTTGCGGAGCGGCATGCTTATCTGGCCGACGCGATGGCCGCGGACGAGCAGAATGGTGAGCGTCGATCTGAGCTTCTTGAGATCGCACGCGTTTGTAGAGCCGTTCCGGCGAATGCGCCCACGAGCTTCTGGGAGGCGCTTCAGACCTACTGGTTTGTCCACCTTGGAACCATCACGGAACTGAATGGCTGGGACGCCATGAACCCGGGTCGGCTCGACCAGCATCTGTGGCCGTTCTATGAGGCCGAACTCGCGGCGGGGACACTCACCCGTGATCGGGCGAAGGAACTCCTTCAGTGCTTCTTTATCAAATTCAACAATCACCCGGCGCCGCCCAAGGTAGGAGTCACCGCTGCCGAGAGTGGCACGTATAACGATTTTACAAATATCAATGTTGGCGGGCTCGCCCCGGATGGTAGTGACGGGGTGAATGAGGTCTCGTATCTCCTCTTGGAGGTGATTGAGGAGATCCATCTCCTCCAGCCGGGCTCCTGCGTCCAGATCAGCCGAAAGACGCCGGACGCTTTTCTGCACGCGGCTGCCCGTGTCATCTCTCGCGGGTACGGCTATCCGGCTGTCTTTAATAATGATGCGGTCGTAGAGGAGCTGGTTCGGACCGGCAAGAGACGTGCGGACGCTCTTGAGGGCGGCGTGAGCGGCTGTGTTGAGGCCGGCGCCTTTGGCAAAGAGGCTTACATCCTTACCGGCTATCTCAACACGCCAAAGATCCTTGAGCTTGCGCTCAATAGTGGAGTTGATTCCCGTACTGGGAAGTCGATCGGGCCGCGAACCGGCGACGTTGCCTCTTTTCAGACTCTTGATGAGGTTCTCTCGGCCTTCCGCGCGCAGCTCCATTCGGTGGTTGAGACGAAGATTGCGGGGAACGAGATTTTTGAGGCGGCCTACGCAGAGGAGTGTCCGGCACCCTTTCTCTCGTCTGTGATTGCTGACTGTATTGAGCGCGGTGTCGATTACAACGCCGGCGGCGCGCGATACAACACGAGCTTCATCCAATGCGTCGGGATTGGCTCTATCACCGATTCGCTTTCCGCCATCAACCATCGGGTGTTTGAGGAGGGGCGTTTCCCTATGTCGCGCCTGAGTGAGCTATTGGTTTCAGACTTCGCGGGCGGAGAGGTGGAACGACATTGGCTTTCGAACGCTCCCAGGTACGGGAACGATGACGACCGCGCAGACGATTTGATGCGCGAAGTCTTTGATGCGCTTCACACAGAGATTGATGGGCGTCCAAATCTTCGCGGTGGCGAGTATCACGTCGACATGCTTCCCACGACCTGTCACATCTACTTTGGCTCCGTGACCGGTGCGACCGCTGAGGGACGCCACGCCGGTGAGCCGTTCTCCGAGGGTATTTCGCCGGTGCAGGGTGCCGATCGGGAGGGGCCCACCGCGGTCCTCGCATCGGCCTCAAAGCTCGATCATCTTCGCACCTGTGGAACGCTCCTTAACATGAAGTTCACTCCTGATGTACTGCGAGGGGAAGAGGGTATCCGGATGCTCGCCGGCCTCATCCGCGCCTACTTCAGGTCAAACGGACACCACATTCAGTTCAATGTGGTAGACCGTGACGTGCTCCTTCGGGCGCAACAGAATCCGGCTGATCACCGCGATCTCCTGGTGCGCGTGGCCGGCTACAGCGACTACTTTTGCGACATTGGATCGGAGCTTCAGAACGAGATCATCGCCCGGACTGAGCAGGCTGTTCTGTAAGCGCGCCGCTCCACCTGACCGGCTTCTCTGTCTTTGATTGGACAACATGCGCCCACGACTCAATCAGTTCCGCGCCCGGTGTTCCCAGCTCCTCGTAGCGGTATGGGCGCCCAAGCGCACGCCACTTGTGTGCGGCAGTCGGGTGGTAGGGAAGGATCCAGACCTGCTCCACGCAAGGGGTAGCATCGGCAAGCGCACCCACCGCCTCAAGGTGATCGGTTCGGTCGTGGACTCCGGGGATGATCGGGCATCGGAGCCATGCCGAGCCGCCGTCCCGACTAAGCTGTTCCAGGTTCGCGTGAACCCGGTCCATGGAGACGCCGGTAAGCGAGGCGTGGAGATCGGGATGTGTCTCTTTGCAGTCCACCAGAAAGAGATCAGTCACCTCGAGGAGCGGACGCACGCTCTCGTAGTCGAGACCGAACGAGGTATCTACGCAGGTGTGAACGCCCTTCGCCTTCACGCGCGAAAGCACGCTGCTCGCGAATGCCGACTGAGCAAGGGGCTCGCCGCCTGAGATCGTCACGCCCCCGCCGGTCTCCTCAAAGAAGATCCGGTCTCGAAGGAGCGCATCAGCGAGCTCGTCTGAATCTCGTAGCGAACCGCTCAGCCGAAGTGCCCCCGTGGGGCACTCGTCGGCCGCCGTGACGCATGCCGAACACTCAGCGTGAATGTGAACGAAGCGTTCACCGTCGAGCCTGTGATGCGACGGACAGAGTTCTATGCATCTTCCACACGCGATGCAGAGATGCGGATAGAAGAGCAGCTCCGGTTGGGGATGAAGAGTCTCTGGATTGTGGCACCAGGGACACGAAAGGGGGCAGCCTTTGAGGAAGGCGGTGGTTCGGATGCCGGGTCCGTCGTGAATCGAGAAGCGCTGGATCTCGGTGACCATCCCCTGCATGCACAGATCGTATCATGCGTCAGATGGTAGACGAAGCGTCGCTCGGGTTGACCGACGTATGCCCGCGTGCGTCAATGAAGCATGGAATGGCTGCTATCACGAGGCTTTACCAGGGACGAGTTTGGCGCACGACGGAAGGCTCTTGCCGCCGCGATTGGACCGGACGCTACCGCGCTCATTCAGGGTGGTTCGCGTCCAGCCGGGATGTCTGCCGGCACCGGCCAGAGCAAGCAGTTCTTCTATCTGAGCGGAGTGGAGATCGAGCGTTCATATCTTCTGATCGAGGGCGGATCCGGGAGTTCCACGCTCTTTGTGCCCATGGATCAAGTTGGTGAGGGCCACCATGAGACGGCGACCTTGAGCGAGTCTGATCTGCCGGAGTTCGCCCGGATTGCGGGTATCGATTCCGTCAAACCGGTCAGTGAAATGACTCGAGAGCTTGCTCACGCGACGACCCTCTACACGCCGCACGAGCCTGCCGAACACGCCGCCGAGACGCGCGGAACCGTCCGGCTCTCCAATCGGTACCGTGCCGCCGACGAGTGGGAGCTTCGTGGAAGCAGAGAGGAACGCCTGATCTCTCTGGCGAAGAATCGGTTCTCCGACCTTGAGATTCGTGACCTCTCTCCCATCCTTGACGAGATGCGGCTCATCAAGAGCGCGGCAGAGATTGAGGTGATGAAAGAGGCCGGGCGAATCACGGCTGTCATGGCGAATGAATGCATGAAGGCGTCGATCCCGGGCCTGCCTCTGCGTACGCTCACGGCTGTTGGTAAGTACACCTACTGGATGGAGGGCGAGTGCCCGGAAGGGTACGACTGGCTCATCACGCCCTCCACCGAAAGCTCGGATACTCTAGTGGATGGCGACCTGATCCTGATGGACTGCGGCCCGGAGTACCTCAACTACACCAGCGACATCGCTCGCATCTGGCCCATCAACGGCAGGTATGATGAGTGGCAACGCCACACCTACGGTTTTATTGTGGAGTACCACAAGGAGCTGATCTCGCGCCTCCGTCCAGGTGTCGTTGCGCAAGATGTCTATGACGATGCAGCGAAGTCGATGCGTTCCCGTTTTGCACGTGACTCTACAGCGATTGCCATGATCGACAGCATGGTCGCCCGCGGCGTCCGTTATCTCAACCACACGGTTGGCATGAGCGTCCACGACAATGTGAAGCAGTGGCATGGCGATCCGCTCAAGACCGGGATGGTCCTCGTGGTCGATCCGATGATCTGGCTTGAAAATGTCCCTCACACCTATGTTCGGGTCGAGGACACCGTTGTGATCACGGAGGACGGATGCGAGCGCCTCACGGAGGCGGCGCCGATCGAGATCGACGAGATTGAGGCGCTCATGCGGGAGCCGTCGAGGTTCTCCTAGGAATACACGACCCCCGTTCCGTGTAGACCTGATTGATCTTCACGACGTGA
>JANQQY010000269.1 GCA_028284845.1 Spirochaetales bacterium | reverse complement strand
CGGAGGTCTCTGCCTATGTGGGATGGGGCGAGGCTCACTGGCTCAGGGACCGCGCCGTGCCGCGGGGCGCCCTCACATCGATGGTTGCGGGCTCGCAGTCTGGATCCGCCCGTGCACCGCCGGAACGAGATTCCGTACATAAAAGCGAGGAGGCCGGCGTCATCGAGGTAGGCGGGATTCGACATGCGGTGATGGTGATTGGCGGGGCGGTGGTGCTCCGACCGAAGGAGGATCAAAAGTGAAAGGAGAGCAAAGATTCTTGCGAGCGCTGGCTATCACACTGTTGATCGTCGGATCGATCTCAGGGTGCTCATCGGTTCGGCCGGGATCACGTGGGTGCGCGGTCGTGGTCACCGACACTCGCGGCGACGGCATCTCCGGCGCGCGGATCGCCTCCGGAAGGCGCACGGGTCAAACAGGTCCACAGGGTACCGGTTGGTTGGCCGCCGCACGAGGAGAGACGGTTGAGGCTTCCGTAACCGGACACCTCGATGGTGCGGGAGTCTGTGGCGCACAGGTGGGAGGGCTTGTCGTGATCGAACTGGAGTCTGTTCAGGAAGCGATCATGCGCGCGGCAAACGCTCTTGAGAATCACGACTGGCAACGGGCGGCCGGTATCGCCCAGGAGATACTCCTGACCGCGGCGCGCTCGGGGCAGGTAGCCGATGAGAGGGCCCACGTTGTCCACGTGATTGCGTTGGCGCAGATGGGCGAACTGGAAGAGGCGTTGCAGCGTCTCGACGTTGCGATCGAGGAGCACGGAGTGACGGCAGCGTTGGCAGCCCTTCAGATCAGAACAGGAGGCAGCAAATGATCGACTCGCGCCGCGGACTATCCGGATGGACCTTTATCGAGTCGATTGTGGTGATTGGGATCATCGTCGTGCTGAGTGGAACGGTCGCGGTATCAACCCTCGACTACCTCGACCGCGCCCGAGTGGCCGGCGCGAGGGCGCAGATCGAGGCATTTGGAATCGCGCTGCAGGCCTACCGGATCGACACCGGATCGTACCCAACGGAGATGCAGGGGCTGGATGCGCTCTGGCAAGAACCGACGATGATTCCGGTTCCGGAGAACTGGAGCGGTCCCTATGTGGGTGGAACCATCGGTGCCGATCCATGGGGTCAGGAGTACGAGTACGACGTTCCGGGCGTGAACGGACTGCCTTTTGTGGTTCGATCGTTTGGAGAGGATCGGCGACGGGGCGGAGAGGGGCTCGCCGCGGATCTCTACACGGGGATGTGACGGGTGATCGGACGGTCGCTGGCAGCTCTCCTCGCGATTCTGTTCTGCGTTTCGATCGCTGACGGACTCCTCGATAGTGCGGAGCGGGTCGTTGTCGAGTCGGCTCTATGCGCCGACCAGATGCAGAGCGAGCGTAACCACGAGGGCTCCCGGGGCGGAGGCGAGCCATGCGCGTGGTGACCGCACTGTCGCTTCTTGTGGAACTCACGGTCGTCCTGATAAGCGCAGAGTCCGCTGGAATGGCATTGACGGCGGTCGCGGTGCGAGCGGCGCAGGTCCACGCAAACTCGGCCGCGATCGTCGAGTCGATCGTCGATAGCGAATGGCCGGAGGAGGTGGAAGCCGGCTCTTGGGGCAAGCAGTGAGAGGGGTTGCCGCAGGGCTCCTTCTCCTCGCGATCGCGAGCGGAGCGTTACAGAGTGCGTTCGCGCTGAGAGATCTCGTGCAACGGTCGAAGGCGGGCTCAGGGCTCTACGATGCCGACGCGGATGGCCAGGCGCACAATATCGGCAATCGACTCCAAGTTGAGCTTTGTCATGATGCTCAAGCGGTGATTGTCAACGGTCTTGGAACTGATTCCAAGGAGAACTCCAATCTGTTTGGAGTTCTGACCCGAGGCGAGAAGGCGAAAGACCTCGTACTCGCGTTCGGAGAGGGCTGCGAAGCCGTCGGTATCTGACCCGGTTTCCAGGGGAGTCTGACTCCCGTCGCCGACGTTCTGGAGCCCCAGTGCAGGATCAATAAAGACATCACCGGAGCGCACCGTCTCGAGCGCCCGGAAGAGATGCTCGCCGGTGGACTCTTTCAGGAGATAGCCGTCTGCTCCCGCCTTGATCGCGTTCTCCGCAAACGCTCGTCTCGCGTGCATCGTCAGGAGCAGGACGCGAGTGCTGGCGCCGTCGCGCTTCAGGCTGCGGGCAAGATCTATTCCATTCCCGTCAGGCAAGGTGATGTCGGCGATGACGATATCCGGTTTGATTGCGCGGACTTGGATGAGTGCCTCGTCGAGTGTGCCGGCCTCCCCAGCGACCTCATACGTACCGTCGCGCTGGAGCATTGCAGCCACGCCCGCACGAAGCGGAGGATGATCGTCTACCAGGAGAACCGATGGTGTTCTCATGCCGTGGCTCCGTTCTGTTGCTCAAGCCCATGGGACACCGTGAGGGAGATCTCAGACCCCGAACCGACTTCAGTGATGACTCGCAACTCCGCATTCATGATGTTCGCGCGTTCTCGAATGCCCACGAGTCCCAGCCCGGTAGAACGCAGCGCCGACCCATGCTGATCTGTTCGAAACCCAACCCCATCGTCGGTGATGGTGAGAACGAGCTTGTCACCATCTGTCTCCAGGCGCAGAACGACGAGCGTCGCCCGCGAATGCTTGATCGCATTGGTCAGTGCCTCTTGAACAATGCGGTAGAGATTGATGGCGATCTTCTTGTCGACGTTGGTGAGCGAGGATGAGACATCCCAGTCGAGGTTGACGTCGGAGAGTGCAGCGACTTCGCGACAGTAGGCGTTGAGCGCCCCGGCAAGCCCGACCTGATCGATCTCAGCGGGGTGGAGCTCGTGCGCAAGATCGCGCGTCCACGCGACGGCCCGACGCAGGCGCTGCCTGAGTTGCTCTTGGACGACAGCTGACTCTTGGGTCGTGATCTGGCCAAGTTCAAGTATGGCAACGGAGAGTTCCTGTGCCAGGCTGTCGTGAAGGGCCTGGGAGATCCGACTGCGCTCGGACTCCTGCGCCGTCAGAGTGACCTGCGCGAGATTCTGGACGAGCGTGGCGGCTCGGCGTTCTCGCTCACTCTCGATCTCGACGCCCAGAAAGAGTGCGATCGTTGCGACGATCACTGCCCCCAAGAAGTAGAGTACGATCTCAAGCGAGCGCCGCTGCAGGGAGACGAACTCACGGATCGTTTGCTCGAGCGCTGCGAGACTCACGTCAAATCGACTGGACTCGAACGACGGAAGGAAGACGGCACCTTCGCCGCGCTCCGCTTCTCGTTCGAAGGCGGCGACAAGTTCGGTCCAAGCGCCCAGAGAGGTCGAAGAGGCCTCAGAGAGAGGCTCGGAAAGGGTGCTCGAGAGTCCAAGAAGATCTGAGGAGAGCATCGGCTCGATCCTCCGGGTGAACTCCTCAATCGCATTCGCCGCCATGGGAGATCCGGGATTCGTCTCAAAGAGGAGTTGGAGGGCGTACCAGTCGCGGACCAGGGATGTGACATCATCCTGCGATTCGTCAACACGACGCAGGGTCATAGAGGTCGAGGCAAAAAAGACCAACATAAGGACGAGATTGATCGAGACAAAGATGTACGCGTAACGAGAAGATGTACGGTTCGTCCGTCGCATTTGAGCTCGCGCGATTGTGTGTCATAATGCCGCTCAGTGCAAGTAGAGAGGCGAAAAACAAAGCCGGCCGCGCTCCAGACACTTGCGGTCGTGATCGTCGCTACCGCGGTGAATGTCGCGCTGAGTATGGTCAACGAAGGCCTCAATCTTCCGTTCTTCCTCGACG
>JANQQY010000265.1 GCA_028284845.1 Spirochaetales bacterium | reverse complement strand
CGAATATCCGGGTAGGGGAGATTTGTACGATCTTTCTGCCGACTGCGCACTCGCCTTCGGGGTCGAAGAGTCCCTGCTCCCTCTCTGTAAGGAAAGTCTGGACCGTTACATCTACTTCCTGCACAACCATTTCCGTGGGCTTAGGCGGCAGCGCCCTTTGGTCAGGCTCCTTCCCGGCATAGCGTATCCTGGGGCTGACACCGTGCTCGGGTTCGTAGGTTACTTCGGGTCTGTCGTGAGGGTGATCAGCCGTTACTTCGATTACGATGAGGTCTTTGTCGGCGTGACAGATCGATTTCCACTGCACGCTCCCGCGCTCGCCTTGATATGACCCCTGCGCCTCCGCATCCCAGAGGCTGATCTTCATCGTCCAGTCGGAGGCATCGCCGGATGGAACCAGATACAAATTGCCGATCGGAACTCTGGGAGTCGCCCAGTCAATCCCGGTAAGGAAGTTGTGGGCTACCACGTCGTTCCTCCCCAGCTCCCATCGCATACCTCTCCTGGGCTCCTGATAGATCATGGCGCCGCTCATGCCGTTTCCGATGAATGCGCCGTACTCCCACTCAGGGCTGAAGTCTCCTATGTGATGGTGCACTTTGCCGGTGCGGGGCTTCTTGGGTAGTAGATCAAGATCACACTCGGAAAGAAACGCCTCCCAATTGACGCCCGCACTGGAAGAATGTCGTTCACGCATAGTCACCGCCTCCCCCAAATCCCGGCTCGACGATCGAGTCGACTTCGGCCAGGATCTCCTCGTCAAGCCTCACCTCAAGCGCGGCAAGATTATCCTCGAGCTGCTCCATCGTACGCGGCCCGCAGAGAACGCTTGTGACAGAGTCGTTGTGGAGTACCCAGGCCATTGCGAATCTGGCAAGAGAGAGCCCCGCTTTGCGTGCAAGCGGCTCCAGGCGCTCCAAGGCCTCGTAGTAGGCATCCGCGAGAGGCGAATCCAACCGCACCTTGAAGTTACGCGCCGCCCTGCTGTCTGCCGGTGCATCCTGGCCCCGATGGTACTTGCCGGAGAGCCAGCCGTATTGGAGCGGACTGAAGACAGTCACGCCGATCCCGTATCGCGAAGCTACCTTGAAGATCTGCTTCTCAGCGTACCGATTGAGGATGCTGTAGTTGAGCTGATCGCTGCAGAAGCGCTCAAGGTTGTAGATACGACTTGTAAGCTGCGATTCGACCAGACGCCAATCGTTGTAGCACGAGGTTCCTATGTAGCGGACTTTGCCTTGATGGACCAGATCGGTCAGGGCGCGTAGCGTCTCCTCCGTCGGTGTCTCGTTGTCCTTGAGTTCCGGATGAGCGCTGTCCGGACGATGCATGATAAGCAAGTCGATTCGATCCGTATCCAAACGTCGTAGTGCACCTTCAGCGGCGTTCACGATGTGGTACCGCGTGCTCCCGAACTCATTTGGTTTGTCACCAAAGGGGGCCCAACACTTGGTTGCAAGAATGAGAGAGTCTCGCTTCCCTTTGATCGCCTTGCCTACGATCTCTTCCGAACGGCCCTTGAAGTAGACATCGGCGGTGTCGATCATATTGATGCCTGCATCGATCGCGCGATCCACCAATCGCATTCCCTGGGCTTCATCGACTGTGTCGCCAAAGTTCATCGTTCCCAGAGAGACTCGTGAGGTTCGTAGCCCCGTCTGTCCCAGAGTTTGGTACTCCATTGCACGCTCCCTGCTTGCGCAAATCGGAGGCATCATAGACGGGCCTGTACGAGCGCGCAACAGAAATCTTGGATTTGCGCCTCTTTTTTTGCGAGGATCTTGATTAACGTGTAGTACACCTTCAAATAATAGGTCTACTTGAGGTTAGTTTTGGAAAAACGTGGACTGGTGTTACCATGAGTATCACTTATGTCGCCTCCGGCAGACGGCCAACGATCATGCCGACGATCGACGATGGAGTGCGGTTGTGCGTCGCTTCTTCACAGAGCGCGCGTATGAAGCTGTGCAATGATTGACCTGCAAGAGTCGAGGTCGATCAGAAGATCGTCCATTTTTTGATCCGTTTCTCTATGGCTCGTTTTCCGAGCCGGATATACGATTCGCGCGGAGATGAGTGAGAGGAAAGATTCCGCAATCAGGTGCTTTGAGACCGCACACGGACTGCCTTGCTGGGTGCTTGAGATGCGTGACAGCGCCTACGTCCTGGGCGTAGACGAGAACGGGTTGATTCAGCACCTCTACTGGGGAGCGAAACTAGGATTAGACTCTGACTATGGGAACCCCGCCGCCTTTCCGGGGAGGTCCGATCGGCCGGAAGGCATATCCAATGAGGAGTTCCTCGTCTGGGGTGGGTTGAGCTATACCGAGCACTGCCTCAAGGCCAGCTTCAAAGACGGAGTCCGAGCGACGTCGCTCCTCTACGACCGCGCCGAGATAGACAATGCGTCGGTTCACCCATCCCTGACGATCTTCTTCAACGATGCCCACTACGAGTTGTCTGTCCGCCTGCGCTATGTGGTCGTCTCTGAATGCAACCTCGTTGTGAGGAACACGGTGCTCGTCAACACAGGAAACAATCCGATCGACCTCGAACGGACGATGTCGGCAACATGGCGGTTTCCGCTCCGGGATGGGTACACACTCCGAACGCTCAATGGAGAGTGGAGCGCCGAGTTCCAGATCCAGGAGTCGCCGGTCGTCGTGGGGAAGCAGGTGATTGAGCGGCGCACCGGATCTCGCGGCCACGATGCCCAGCCTTGGTTTGGACTTCACCTCCCCGGCACCAGTGAGACCAGTGGCGAGCTCTGGTTCGGTGCTCTTGCGTACAGCGGGAACTTCCAGCTCATCCTCGAGCGAACCGCGAACAATCAAGTCTCTTTGACCGGAGGCATCAGCGATTTTGATTTTGGTTGGAGACTCGGTCCGGGCGAGTCTTTTGAGACCCCTGCCTTTGTGGGCGGCCATACGACAAAAGGGTATGAAGAGGCTTCGCGATCTTTGCATGAGTACGAGATCGCCCACGTTTTGCCCTCACGGTTTGCGCGTGAAGTCCGTCCTGTGCTCTACAACTCCTGGTATGTGACCGAGTTTGACGTGAATGTGGCCAATCAGTCTGACGCCGCAGATCGTGCCGGGCAACTCGGAGTAGAGCTCTTTGTGATGGACGACGGATGGTTCGGCCGGCGGAATCACGATCGAGCCGGTCTTGGTGACTGGTACGTCAACCCGGAGAAGTTTCCAGAAGGACTCGGCCCGCTGATCGATCATGTAAAGAGTCTGGGAATGAGCTTTGGTCTCTGGGTGGAGCCGGAGATGGTCAACCCGGATAGCGATCTCTACCGCGCACATCCCGATTGGGTCTATCACTTTCCCAATCGCACCCGTAGCGAAAGTCGCAATCAACTGGTGCTCAATCTATCCAGGCGGGATGTTCGCGACTTTGTCTTCGACTTCATGCATCGACTGCTCGGCGAACACGATATCTCGTTTATCAAGTGGGATATGAATCGTCCCTTTAGCGAGCCAGGCTGGCCGGACGCGCCTGAAGGCAGAGACCGTGAGATCTGGGTACGGCACACAGAGGGCGTCTACAGCATTCTCACACAGCTGCGTGAGGCGCATCCCGAGGTTCTGTTTGAGTCGTGCTCAGGCGGCGGAGCTCGAGTCGATCTTGGAATCATGTCCCGGACCGATCAGTTCTGGATGAGCGACAACACCGATCCGGTCGACCAGCTTTTTATGACGGAGGGCTTTACCCTTGCCTACGCTCCGCTCGCACGGATGGCATGGGTGACCGACGCGCCCTACGCAGGCAATCGAGTGCCTCCGCTCGAGTTTCGTTTTCACGCGGCGATGCTCGGTGCCTTTGGCCTGGGTGGAAATCTGCCTTCGTGGTCGCAGGAAGAGATGGAGCAGGCGGCACAACTCATTGATCGCTACAAGGCGGTTCGGAGGACTATCCAACACGGCCGCTTCTATCGACTCCTCTCGCCTCGTGCCGGGCAGCTGTCGGCCTTCCAGTTTGTTAATCAGGACCGACGTGAGTCGGTTCTCTTTCTTTTTCTTTTGGGATCCCGCTACCACACTCACCGGCAATGGGTGAATCTTCGGGGGCTTGAGAGCGAGGCTCGTTACCTCGTTCGTGATGGAGACGCTCCCTCTGAAGAGGTTGGTGGTCAGGCGCTCATGGTGCGAGGTCTCTTCGTAGAGATCGAAGGGGACTACGTGAGTAGGCTCATTTGTATTGAGCGAGTGCCGCAGTGAGTCGATCTCACATGTGTGTAGGGCGTCTAGTCCGAGCCGGACAAAAAGCTCTTCCGATATGCCTGCGGCGGGGATCCCATAATCCTCTTGAAGATTCTGGAGAAGTAGTAGGGATCATCGTAGCCGACATCGGAGCCGATCTCTCGAATGCTCTTGCGCGAGAGCGAGAGCAGCATACAGGCTCGCTGCATCTTGAGATGGATGAAGTAGTCGGTGGGGGAGTAGCCGGTCTGTTCTTTGAACAGGCGGGAGAAGTGTGACTTTGAGAGACCGGCGTGGCGCGCCATCTGATCAAGTGTCAACGACCTGTCGATGTGCTCGCCGAGATAGGCACGTGTCGCTTCCAGATTGTGGAACCGACTGGTAAGCAGGGTGGGCGAGAAAGAACGGTTGTCAAAGAAGAGTGCACCCAGGAGGTGGTGGAGTACTTGCGACGCGTAGATCATTCGCTGCATCACGAAGTTCGCCGCAAAGACGTCGCAGCATTCGGAGAACAGGTGTGACAGACGGGTTGTCGTCTCCGGATCGATCGAGATGACCGGCCTCAGTTCAGGAACCTGATGCGCGTAGTAGTCGGCGGATACGCCCATGAAGTGCACCCAGTGAATCGACCATGGGCGCGCTTCTGCAGAACCGTAGACATGGGGCGTATCCTTGCTGATCAGGAGAGCCTCTCCAGGACCAAGCGAATGGAGTGTGTCGTGAAGCCGGACCCATCCTTCTCCGGCCACACAGAGAATGAGGATGTGTTGCGCTATCCCTTGCGTGCGCTCGCAGTAATGATGCCGCGCTTCCGGAAACCAGCCGATGTCCGTGGGCATAAGCGAGGAGATCAGTGGATGCATCGAAGCGCGCTCCACAATGGGACGAGGAACAACATGAAGCTTCTGGTCGGTGAATCCCTCTCGCCGTCCGCGCATGATAGTCCATCGTATCACCGAAACCCTAGTAGGAGTCTCCTGTGGACCAGGTCACCATCAAAGAACAAACCGTCGTCATTCCCACCTATGGCGTGG
Source organism: Spirochaetales bacterium (assembly GCA_028284845.1). Taxonomy (GTDB): domain Bacteria; phylum Spirochaetota; class Spirochaetia; order DSM-27196; family SLST01; genus SLST01. Next base: position 1,743 of record JANQQY010000265.1, on the reverse strand, counting down.
GCGAGCCCGAGAAGAATCCCATGTTTCTGGAGAAACGGGTCTATCAGGGCAGCAGCGGTGTCGTCTACCCGCATCCGATTATTGAGAGCGTTGAGGATGAGAAAGTCGATCGGGCCTATCGTGCCGTCTTCTTGGAGAACCGGTACCTCCTTATCATGGTGCTGCCTGAGATCGGGGGGCGCGTCCAAATGGCGCTCGACAAGACAAACGACTACCACTTTGTCTACTACAACCGCGTAATCAAACCCGCCCTGGTCGGGCTGACCGGACCTTGGATATCCGGTGGAATCGAGTTCAATTGGCCCCAGCATCACCGACCGAGCACCTTTGAACCGGTCGACTATCGCATAGAAGAAAATCTTGACGGCAGCAAGACCCTGTGGCTTGGGGAGACCGAGCGCATGTTTCGCACCAGGAGCCTTGCGGGCCTCACGCTGTTCCCGGACAAGGCCTATCTGGAGATTGCGGTGCAGCTCTACAATCGAACCTCTCTACCGCAGACCTTTCTGTGGTGGGCGAATCCGGCCGTTCATGTTCATGACGACTATCAAACGGTCTTCCCGCCCGATGTACATGCTGTCATGGATCACGGCAAAAGAGATGTCTCGGCCTTCCCCATTGCCACCGGAACCTACTACAAGGTCGACTACTCGCCGGGGACCGACATATCGCGATATCGCAACATACCCGTCCCCACTTCGTACATGGCGTATCACTCGGACTACGACTTTCTGGGCTGCTACGACGATCGTAAGCGCGCCGGCATGATGCATATTGCAAACCACCACATTGTGCCCGGCAAGAAACAGTGGACCTGGGGAAACGGCGCGTTTGGACACGCCTGGGACCGGCAACTGACCGACGAAGATGGTCCCTATATCGAACTGATGTGCGGCGCGTTCACCGACAATCAACCCGACTTCAGCTGGTTGCAGCCGGGAGAAGAGAAACGATTCACCCAGACCTTTATGCCCTACAAGGAGATCGGGCCGGCCAAGAACGCGACTCGAGATGCAGTCGTGAATCTTGAGGTAACAGAGACCGAGGTAACGATCGGCGTCTACCTCAGCAGTCCACGCACGGTTGAGGTCGTCGTTGCTCGTACTACTCATACCGTGAATGAGCTCTTGCGACATACTCTCTCGCTTGGGCCGGAGCAGACGTTTCGCAAGAGCCTCCCGATAGAAGAGGGAACGACGCCGGATGAGCTGACTCTCGTTGTAGTGGAGGGGAACCGGAAACTGATCGAGTACACACCGCAGGTTGATGCACAGCACGAGGTCCCTCCACCGGCGAGCGCCGCGCGTCCGCCTGCGGAGATTGGGTCAAATGAGGAGCTCTTTCTCAACGGGCTTCATCTGGAACAGTACCGTCACGCCACCTACGCACCTGAACCGTACTATGAGGAAGCGATTCGGCGTGATCCCGAAGACGCGCGATGTCACAACGCATTGGGATTACTCCTGTTTCGACGCGGCAAGTTTGATAAAGCGGAGCGCCACTTTCGCGTCGCTGTGAGGCGCATGACACTGCGAAATCCCAATCCCTATGACGGCGAACCCCACTACAACCTGGGACTCTCGTTGATGATGCAAGCCCGCTATGGAGAGGCCTACGACGCGTTCTACAAGGCGATGTGGAACGGTGCGTGGCGAGATGCCGCGGCGTTTGAGTTGGCTCGATTGGCGAGTCGCGGCGGACGGTTTGATGAGGCGCTCGACCTTATCGAGCAATGCCTCGACA
>JANQQY010000264.1 GCA_028284845.1 Spirochaetales bacterium | reverse complement strand
CTCGTGCCCTCACGACGGACGAGGTGCGGAATCTCCCTGACCTCTTCGCGGCGGCCGCAGCCCGATCTCTCATGGCCGGCTTCCGAGTGATTGAGATTCACGCCGCCCACGGCTATCTCATCAACCAGTTCACCTCGCCGCTCGCCAACGATCGCACGGACGAGTACGGCGGATCACGCGAGAATCGCGTCCGAGTTCTACTCGAGACGGTCCAAGCGGTTCGAGTCGCAGTTGGTGAGGATCTACCGGTGTTCGTGCGGATGTCCACGACCGATTGGCACAAAGATGGGTGGTCGGCCGACGATACCGTCTGGCTCTCATCAAAGCTCAGCGATGCCGGCGCGGACTTTCTTGACTGTTCGTCCGGCGGAATCATCCCTGGGCTCTCCATACCCGTGGGCCCCGGCTACCAGACCGCTCTCGCTGCTGCGGTAAAAGCCGAAGGCGCGCTTCTAAGTGGCGCCGTGGGGATGGTCACAGAACCGGCACAGGCCGACTCAATCATCAGGACCGGACAGGCGGATGCCGTCTTGCTCGCGAGAGAGTTCCTTCGGAATCCCTACTGGCCCCAACATGCTGCCAGGGCACTCCATCAGGAAGCCTCGGTTCCGGATCAGTACAAGCGCGCCTGGTAGAGTCCCGCGGTCTGACCGGATGGCCCACTCTCGTCCACCGGACCGAATATCGTATCCAGCGTTTCGTTCCGATAGTAGTAGGTCTCGCCTACGATGACGCGATCCTCCGTTGCAAAGAGCGGGGTGTTCTCCCCCTCGAGACCGATCAGGCGATCGTAGGCGTCATAGAGGTAGAAGTAGCGCTCCACCTCCTCGTCGATGCCGTAGTAGATCTCAACCGCGTAGGGAAGCACCGGCCATCGGTCTGCATCGGCCCAGGCAAATCGCTCAACCCGAAAGAGGCCGTCCCCGTAGGCATCATCCTCCTCAAGGAGCACCAATCGGCCTATCTCGTCGTAGACCAGCCGCATCTCGGCGACTCCGCCGTCACTGGTCGTGAGGTAGCCGAAGCGCGGTCCGGCGTCTGTGAAGCTCTCAAAGATGAACTCATCGCGAAACACCACCGTCGTACCGTCCTCGTCATAGCTCAGGAAGACGATCGATTCCAAATGACCGTCCCGCCGGTAGCGCGCCTCCATATCCACGAAGGGAAGAGCCGTCTCCGGGTCTGCGTAGCGGACGAAGACCGGCATGCCGCGCCCATCGTACTCGTACGAGATGTCCTCGTTTCCGTAGGCTCCGTAGAAGCGGCTTGCAAAGGGATAGTCGGTCTGATGAAGGAACGGCGTATCCAGGATGAGGCCGACGTTCTGCTTTCTATAGTCGTTGTCGATGCCGTGCGCGATCGAGACAAAGCAGAGAAGAATCAGTGCCGAGAGAAGCAGTCTGCCGTGGTGTCGCATCATGCGATCAATCTATCGCGCCTCTCCCAATCCGTCGATCTTGAGACGCGAGCCGAGTTCGTTGAGTTCTTTCAAGAGGCCACGTTCGATCGGGATCCCGTTCGTGCTCCGTTCCGCTCTGCGGCGGGCCTCCGGTTCGCCCGGGTACATGACGTCGGTCTCCTCCGACCGCGTTGGCAGGCCATGCAACTCCTTGATGTAGGCGTCCATCCGTTCACGAAGCACATCAATCGGGATGAGAGCACCAATGTCCCAGAGCGTGATGAAGTGTCCCAGCTTTCGTGGCGATTCGAGTTCCTCGTACATCCGGTTGATATGCGGGCCGAACGGCATGCCTGAGAACATCGCGCTGAAGAGGTCAATCACCATCGCAAGCCCGGCGCCCTTGTGGCCGGCGACCGCGTGCATTCCTTCGAGCTTATGAGGATCAGTTGTGGGCTCGCCGTTGATGTCGAGGCCCCAATCGTCAGGGATGGGCCGATTCTCAGCCCGGGCGAGGGCGATCTTGCCAAACGAGACGCTTGTCGTTGCGAAGTCGAGAACGAGCGGTTCGCCGCCGGTTGGAAAGCCGTACGCAATTGGATTGGTGCCGGCGAACGCGGTACGCGCTCCGGGCGGGACAATCCGAACGTCGGTGTGGGTTGTGACCATCCCCACCAAACCGGCCGCGGTGATGTCGCGCAGATAGTAGCCGGCCATTCCAAAGTGGCTCGACTCGCCAATGGAGATGGTCGCCGTGCCGATCTCCCGGCAGACCTCGTACGCCTCCTCAAGCGCGCGTACCGTCACGACATGACCAAGACCATCACCACCGTGCACGCGAAGGATGGAGGTTCGCGGCCGTTCAATCGAGATGGTAGGCGTCGCCTTGATTGATCCGTTGGTAAGGCGTGTGACGTAGTGGGGGAGCCTGACGACTCCATGACTGTCCACTCCGGATAGATTTGCATAGACGAGGCAATCCGCCACAATCGCCGCGTCTGCGCCGGGAACTCCGACCGCTTCCAGGGCTCGTTCCACGAAGCGTTGGAGGGTCTCTCTCGAGAAGCTGTTCATGGCGGGAGTCTACCACGAACCTTCTCGTCGCTATATTGCTCAGGTGAAACAACTGCTCGCGCAGCTGCGCGATTTCGCCTCGCGCCATCCTGAAGAGGTGCCTCTCGTCGATCGGTTTGTGGCTCTCGCATCTGACGGGCGCGATGCTCTCGTTCGCACGCATCGGCCAGGGCATTTCACCGCCTCCGCCGTCGTGCTCTCGCCCGACTCGGAGCGTGTTCTGCTGACCCACCACAGGAAGCTCGACATCTGGATACAGCTTGGCGGTCATGCGGACGGCAATGCGGACCTCTTGGATGCGGCTTTGCGCGAAGCGAGCGAGGAGTCCGGGCTGAGCGAGATTGAACTCGCCTCACCCCGTATTGCCGATCTTGATATTCACGGGATTCCGGAGCACGGCTCAGAGAGCGCTCACGATCACTACGACGTTCGCTTCGCCTTCACGGCAGACCCCGGTCAGAAACTGGTCGTCAGCGATGAGTCGCACGACCTGGCGTGGGTGATGATCGATGCTCTGGCGATGTATAGCTCTGAGCGGTCGCTCCATCGAGCGATCGAACGGGCCCGGGCGCTCGTCGCGCCTCGGGCCGCCGGTAGCGATTGACAGGATTAGTCGATTCGGAATCGACCCAGAACGTTGATCACGTAACCAAAGCCGTCGGTGAGCTCCGGCACAAGGACGCCGAGCACGCTCACGCCGGCAGCGAAGTTGTCGGTGAAGCGAAAGAGGGCGGAGACTTCGGGGAACAGCACATCGCCCGTTCTTATCCCTGACCCGTTTTCGAACGGGCTGAAGTATCCAAACACCAGGCCGCCGATGTGGCCGTTCACAAGCAGACGATCCGTTTCGATCTCCGCACTCACGATCGGATATCCTCCGGAAATAATGATGAGGGTCCAGAGGCGTGCACCCACTCCAAGCTTCACCCCACCAAGGTTCCAGTAGTAGTTGTACATCAGATCAGGCAACGGCACTCTGAACGGGATCTGTTCCGTGACGTTCTGGCCGTCTATCGACACGCCAATCCACCCCGGCACGTTGATCCCGATATCAATTTGGGATTGCGCGAAGGCGGGCGTTCCCGCCAGGAGAGCAAAAACGACTGCAACCAGGATTACTTTTGTTTTCATGCTGCACCTCCACGTGCAAGCAAAGTATACCTCGCCTACAGGGGAAACCATCTTGCGCGAGACTATCCAAGATGGAGACCCTCTGGCTACACTTTCGTATGGGCGTAACGGGCCGCGACGCAGACGGCAGGTTTGACCTCTACTATCGTGACGGGTACGCCTGGCTTCGCGTCTGGCCGCATACCGGTAACGGCCGACCCGTCTACCACGAGGAGATTTCGAACCGCCTTGGAGTCCTCGGTGCACCCCATGTGCACTCCGGGGCGATTCGTGACATCGTTGAGGAGGCGACGGGAGCCGAGGTTCAACTCGTTGAGTGGCCCGGCGGAGACCGACTCGCGAGCACGATCAGCGTTACCGTTGAAAACGACGAGATGAGCGCCACCATGCTCGTGACGCATCCTCACAAAGGTGCCGCCCCGCCACGCACCAACGACATCATGCACGCTCTGGGTGAGGCAGGTGTCATCGAGGGTGTTGATAGGGCAACCGTCAAAGCGATCGTCGCCGGAGAGAACTACGATCGCCCGGTGGTGATCGCCAACGGCCGACCGCCGGTGAATGCTCGTTCTTCGCGCGTTATCTATCACTTTGACACGAACCGTGGAAAGCCCTACCTCGTGATGGAGTTCGACAGGATCAACCTGCGTGAACTCAACTTTGTCGAGTTCAAGGAGGCCGGGGAGCTGCTCGCAGAGACCGAGCCGCCCGTACCCGGCGTCGACGGGGTTACCGTGCGCGGCGTACCGATCCCTGCGACCGGAGACCCGGTCACTGTGGAGCTCAGAGGCGGACCGGGCACCAGCACGGATGCCGACGGCACGAGACTCGTAGCCACTGAAGACGGGAACGTTCGACTCGTGAAAGGTGTGGTCACAGTCGAGCCTGTGATTACCGTTGACCGCGTCGACTACTCCACCGGGAATATCCACTTTGAAGGCTCGGTTGTCGTGAAGAAGGATGTCGCCGACGGGTTTGTCATCGATGCCACCGGCGACGTTCAGGTCGGCGAGGGCGTTGGTCGTGCCACGATCAGATCCGGTGGGGATGTCCTGCTTCAGGCCGGTGTCAACGCTGCCGGCGAGGGTGAGATCGAGGTGGCCGGCAATCTCTTTGCCAAGTACGTCGAGGGGGCTTCCGTTCGCTGTCGCGGCAATCTGCTCGTGGAAGAGGCGATCATGCATTCGAGCCTCACCGTGTGGGGCAATGTTGCGCTTCAAGGGCGCCGCGCAGAGATCATCGCATCGTCTTTGATCGTCGGCCGATCGGTCTGGTGCAAGAAACTCGGCTCTGTCGCTGAGGCGCCGCTCACCATTACCGCAGGCGTAGACCCTGAGCTCCTGCTCACCTATCGAAAGAGCCTCGCCGACCTTCGCGCCTCAGAGGAACGATTTAGCCTGCTTGAAGGGCAGATCGATCAACTCGAGAAGGCATTGGGAGAGGGCAAGACCGACGAGCGACTCTCTGACGCGCGCGATCAGCTCGCGCGCGAACGCGACGAGCTCTCCGGTTCACTCCCCACGCTCCGTCACGACTGTCACCATCTGCGTGACAGCATCATTGCCTCGCGTTCGGCCCGTGTGGTCGTGGAGGATACGATCTACAAGGGTGTGACGGTCCAGTTCGGCTCGCAGGAGTATCGCGCTCCGGCTCGAGGGGCGCGGAAGACCATCCTTCGCCGGGGCATCGACGGCGTTGAGGAGGATGGGTACAACCCCTCGGATCCACCGCCGTTTGTCTTTGATGAAGAGGCTCGGGAATCGGAGATCGCGGCGGATCAAGAGCCCTCGCCGGATCCGTCCTCCCCATAGAGTCGCCCCACAAAGCGACCGGCCAACACAAGAGCAGACGATACGCCATTCCAGAACCGGTCGGCGATTGGCATCTGATCCTGCGCCCGGCCGGGGCTGCCGCTCATGTACGACCGGAGCCTGCTTACGAGCCGGTTCTCTCTGTTTGGCCTCTTCCCGGCATCGATCTCCGGCATTGCCACCGTACGCTCCCGCCTCCTGCCAACGACGACCCACGCGCTCACGAGCACAATCATCCCTCCTGTCGCGTAAACGGTTGCGTTGTCCATCCACGCGGCGAGGGGTGCCAACGCCGGCGTGCCTATCCAATCAGGTACCGCGACCACGAATGGTTGTGTGCCGTTCACAACCCAGGCGAGTGGGGTCGACGGGAAGAGGCTTACCAGCATCGCAACCAACGCGAGTACCCCCGCGGCGACCGCCTCCGGCAACCGTGATCTGGCGCTCGCGGCGTCTGTGAGCGTTCCTCGATTGCTGGACAAGAGAATGATCAATCGGATTGTGTACAGCACCGTGAGAACGTGCCCGAGGACGGCGATCACTCCATGCACGGTGAGGCCGCTTGCAGCGAAAGAGGCGAAAACGAGCCACTTGGAACCAAAACCGGCAAATGGCGGGACCCCGGCAACCAGAAGCGCGCCAATGATCAGCGCAGCCAGGCGCATCGGCGTACCAAGGAGGGGCCGTAGCCCGTCGTTCTTTGTGGCCAACCGAGAGGCATCGCGAACGCCGGCAACCGCCACGATCATGAGGGTGTGCGCGAGCAAGTGGATCGCGGTGTGGTAGACCCCCGCGATCGTACCGAGGGGCGTTGTGATCGAGAAGATCAGGGTCGCGAGCCCCAGCTGACTCATCGACGAATAGGCGAGGATTCTCCGTGGCTCGTGCTCAATGCTCGCTCGCACGGCCCCGAGGA
>JANQQY010000262.1 GCA_028284845.1 Spirochaetales bacterium | reverse complement strand
AGAGAAGGCATGGCATCTGCGCCTCAACTACGGAGTCTTATCGCACATCGATTCGGCGACATCGCGGCGAAATACTGGACAGATGCGGTCGGCGAGATGCCGGACTTTATGTCCAGCCTTGAAGCGGTTCTTTTGGACTCGACCGACAGATCAGACCCGTCGCACCCAACGTCGTCCTCGCCTAGAGCGGCGACCGCGTATGAAGATCGCCGAGCAATAGCTGAGCTACACCTCCGGACCTCGGAGCAGGCACGACACTACCCCGAGGCAAAGATCGCTTTGCGCGAGCTGGCCAGCCAGGACTCGCCGCCCGTTGCAGACCTACTTGATGAGTATAAGCATCTCCAGTCAGCGCGAGACACAGATCTCAATGAAGACTCGAGCGACACCGTCCAGCTTCTCGATCTGTTGCGAAGACTCAAGCTGCTTCTCGCACCCAGACGCGAACCAGGAGTGCGACGGAAGGAGCGACTCCATTCGACTTCGCTGCTCGACACGGAAGACATTGAGTCGGAGACTGAGCCGCGCATCTCTAAGCCGATCCAGCGAGAGGATTACGCCGACCAACGCCCGCACGAGATCGGCGCGACTCTAGAAAGTGGATTTGTGGAGCTACTCCGCAGCATCTTTAACATTGACGCTGACATTGCGAGCTCCCTGACGATTGAACTCAGGCGGCAGAAATCCGGCTATCAGTTCGGACACGACATCAGCTTCGAAGCAAATGCCCTCGGCGATCCCCATCTTAGGTGTCATATCGAGTGCAAGAATTTGCAGAACCCACTCAAGCTCAAGGACATTGCTGACAAGCTGTTCCAGCAGTCTTTCGCGCCCAGCGGGACCGGGCTGCACAACTGGATTCTTATCAGCCCCCACGTCGATCCCAATAACGAGCTCCAGGAGGCTATCCGCGCACTGAATGATCAGAGAATGCTCCCGTTCGACATTCAGATTTGGTCCCCTCAGAACGGGATTAAATCGCTCTTTGCGATGAACTCCGAGGTATACCGCGCAATCTACGGAACGGAACGACTCCCGGAGATCGACCGAGACGCCGTTCGCGCAGAGTTCCTTCGTCGAGTCAGGCCTCGAAGGAGGTTGCCACGATCGGTGGAGCAGTACCTGAGGAATCCCTGGCAGTTGTGCTTCCCCAGCGAGGATTCGGCGCACTTCGAGGCTCTCCTGCATGAGCCCGCTGAGCTGTCGACGATCGACGTCGCCGGACGCCCGATCGGATCTCTGCGACGCGTCGTTGACCAATGGCTCGACGATCCAGTCTCCCCCTCAACGATGCTGTTGCTAGGCGAGTTCGGTGACGGCAAGTCCTTCTTCAGTTACTCACTGTGCAGGCGACTATCGGACGATTTCTTGATGGCGCCTCAAGGCTCCTTCCTACCAATCAGACTCTCACTTCGTGAGCTCCGAAGATCGGGATCAGCGGACCGTCTCCTGGATCGGTGGCTCGGCGACCAAGGAATCGACCGAGCAGACTGGCGCAGACTCTCTGCAGAGCACCGGCTACTGATCGTTCTGGATGGATTCGACGAGATGTCAGTAGATCTCGACAGCATTGCAATTGATCACAACCTCGGCCTTCTCGCAGAGATGATCAGTGTCGTCCTGGGCACGCAGACCCAACCGAACACTCGAAGTCGGATCATCGTCACCTCTCGGGGCAGGTTCTTCGATCGCCCCCGCGAGGAACAAGCGCTACGGGATCGTCTCGGCTCACCCATAATCGTCAGGATTCGTCCACTCACGAGGACGGAGGTTCTTCAGCACCTGACGCGCTTCGCTCGGACCCACGATCTCGAGACGCGGCTGGCGCAGTTGCGTGTGCTCTACGATCCGATCGGACTTGCCGCTAAGCCCTTGTTCCTACAGATGGTGAAGGACACGCTGGAGGACTTACCAACTTCGAACTTCGGAGCCTCCACACTCTACGAAACGTACATAGTCAAGAGCCTCCGGCGGAAGGCAGAGCTGCTCCGCAGTGGCACTCCCTTCGAGCTCACTGCGGAGCTGATCGACCGCCTTCGGACAATTCTAGAGGCTGTCGCCGTTGCCCTCCACAAGACCGAGGGAGCGAACTCAGTTGACCTGAGAGTAGTCGAGGGCGACCATGGGGATCTAGCGAGCCTTCTTTGGCAAATGACGTCGACACCGGCGCGGCAGTATGACCAGCAATTTCGTGCGCAGGATGCACGCACGAGAGTTTCGATCCGCTCACTCCTCTGCCAGGTTCCATCGGATGACGATAGCGCCTGGTCGGTCAACTTCTTTCACCGTTCGATGTACGAGTATTTCCTCGCATGTGCGATCACGCGCGCTGTGGATGGGTTGTCGTCCGTCTCGATAGCGGCGATCCTCGGAGATCGTCCACTCAGCGCAGAAACGGTGCAGTTCGTGACCGATCGGCTTCGGAAGCCGGAGGAGCGCAGCAGGGCGGTCGACAGGCTCGACGAGTTGATCGCGAGTTCAGCAGAAGCTCACGTTGGCCGAGACGCTCTGGGAGGCAATGCGCTCACTTTGTACTACGCCTTAACAGGCAAGCTCCCGCACCGCCCTCTGGTCGACATGTCGCTGAACCATGTTCGTCTTGGAGGCGCAGATCTCCGGGGCGTGGACTTATCGCACTCAAGCTTGCGTGAAGCCAATCTCGACAACGCCGACCTCCGCGGGGCGAATCTAACCGAGTGCGATCTGACAGGACTGCGTGTCGAGGTCACCACACTGGTTACGACGCTCGCGATCGACAACGCTCGACCGAGGGTTGTTGCCGGCTACTCTGACGGAACCATACGTGAATGGTCCCCGAACTCCAGCGATACGTGGATTTCGGAGGTGCTCTTCGAATGGCCGGCGGGCACAACTGCCGAATCGCCCTCGAGTCCGATCCGGCATCTTGCGATCATCTCTGATGACCTTCTTCTAGCTATTTCCGGACTGGAAGCAGTGGTTCTCGCCCGTGCCGAGTCGGGGTGGGCGACCGCTTCTCGCTTCGCCGTGTCGCCGTTCCTGCGCGAGGTCGGCCGTTCTCACAACGGCGGTCTGGTTGCGCTGCACGCAGGGACGCCGAAGCCTGTTGTAGCGATCGACTTGAGCGAACGGGAGCCAGGCCTAAGCGAGTCGGGAGTTGGCGGATCCGGCGCCTTGTCGATCATGAACCATCTCCGCCCCGCTAGGTTTTCTGACGATGAGAGTCTGATAAGCAGGGACTGGATAATGACACGGTCGCCGGGTCGATGGACGCTGCACAGGGCAAACGGCGACAATACGTGGCACGTTGAGATGGATTCCTTTCCGACGGCGTTCTCTGTAGACGAGGATGGGGATGGCCTCGTGCTGACGGTTGGAACGGCAGATGGCGCCGTGCAATCTTGCAGTGTCATAGGCACAACCATTAATCCGATTCTCGTTGCGACGGATGACCGACATGACGGTCCTGTAACGGTGATTGCGCGGTCAAGTTCTGGCCTAATCGCCTCTGGCGGGCCTGACCGTTGTATTCGGGTCTGGACGACTCGTGACGAACGCGCCACCGTTTCGACTCTCATCTTGACCCTGAGGTGTTCGGGAGCTCTTCTCGACGGAGTCAAGGGGCCTTCCGAGAGGCAGCTCCTTGAGAAGCTGAGCCGACTCTGAATACTACGAGTCCTAGGGTGAACCGACCAGCCTCTGACTCATGCACGGCGCACCGCCATGATCTGGGATCGACACTACTCTGCACTGGAGTGGCCCGGATTCGTCAGGGATCGGTCAGTCGTTTGTTGCGACTCGGTCACCCTTCCCAGGTGGGCAGCGTCCAGTCCATCCCTTCCACACCGAGGAGTTCGCACCCGCCAACGGCGTTCCCGCGCGTGATTCCCGTATTGCCCCGGAGGTCGATCGCAGTCAAGACGACCGTGTCGTCGTCATCACCGACGACGTGGATCAGATAGAACCGTTCGGACTCGCCGGGGTCTGCGAGCAACGCACCGTCGCCCTGCTGAACACGGTGCAATTCGCACGCATTGACCCGCGTCGAAC
>JANQQY010000249.1 GCA_028284845.1 Spirochaetales bacterium | reverse complement strand
CGAGAAGTCGTCGGCGCAGTTCGAGTACGGTATCTGCGAACTCCGGCTCGAAGTAGAGGTTGTTCACCTCCCAAGGGTCGCTCTCACGGTCGTAGAGCTCGCCAAATCCCCCTGGATACTCGTCGCGAAACATCGCTTTTGGATAATGCACAAGCCGATATCTTCCGTCTGTGATCGACTTCGAGTACGGCGCCTCCGTAAGCGCGATCCGATTCTCTGTCTGACTTCGTTCTCCCGGCTCATCTGTGTCCGCCGCGCCAAACAGATGGTTGGCGTACGAGTGCCCGTCGCTCGTGGCGATACTACCTACGCCGCAGAGTTCAGCGAGGGTCGCTGAGACATCGATGCTCTGGGTAACGAGCGAGTCGGTGACGCCTCTGCGGTGGTCTCCGCGTTCTGAGCAGACCTCACGCCCGACCCTCCAGAGCATCGGGATTCGAGTGACGGCCTCTGAGCAGATCCCCGGCGCCTTCTCGAGGATTCCGTGCTCGCAGGCGTACTCCCCGTGGTCCGAACTGTAGACGACGATGGTGTTCTCCAGCAGGCCGTTCGATCTGAGGTGTTCGATCACGCTTCCAATCGCACGGTCCACCTGAGTGATGACGCCGTAGTAGCCGCGAAGCTTGCGAAGGCGTCCCGCCTCATGTGTTCGTTGCTCGAATAGTGTCCATGATCCGGTCGCAAATCCTTCGGCCATCGCCCGCAGATGGGGCGCCTTGTTCTCAAGCGACCAGTCGCCGTTTGGCGGCAACTCGATCCGGTCTTCCGGATAGAGATCCCAGAACTCCCGTGCCGGCGCGTAGACCTGGTGCGGGTGAGGGAAGCTCATGTGAAGGAAGAAAGGCTTCCGACCGGCAGACGCCGAATCGATGAAGTCGATGCATTGCCGGCTGATCCAGGCGTCTACCGTATGCTCGTACTCGAGGCTTGACGGTCGCGCGTCGAGGGACATCGCCGGATGCTCGGGGTATCTGCGATCATCACGAAGATGCAGAAGCTCGTGCTCGCGTAGGTAGGCCTCGTATTCGGGGCTCCCGCCAATACTCGAGTTCGCAGCCTCGAGGAAGGTGTCTGCATGATCCTCGATCCAGTAGTCGGGACAGTGCATCTTCCCAATAGCGCCCGTGGTGTAGCCCGACGATCTGAAGTGACTGAGCATCGACGGAAGCCGCTCCGGGTGCGGTCCGGAGAGACCGTAGTAGCCGTGGTTGTGGCAATACTGCCCGGAGAGGAAGCTCACTCGACTGGGAGTGCAGATCGTATTGTTGCAGAACGAGGCGTCAAACGAGACGCCTTCGGCAGCGAGTGTGTCGAGAGCCGGAGTCTGCACGACAGGGTGTCCGGCGTATCCGGCCAATCTGGCATTGTGCTGATCTGAAAGAATAAAAAGGACGTTTGGTCGGTTCATAAAAAAGGCCCCCCTTTCGGGGGGCAACCTTTACGGCAAGTAGAGATTGAAGAGTTCAACGTATCGGTCAACGCCGATGTTGTTCAACTCCCGTAGGTAACTCGCCCAGTCGTCGTCAATGTCGAGTTCTCCAACGACGAAGCGCGCGAGGAAGCTCTTCACGCTTTCCGTCAACGTGGCCTGGATCTCGCCGATTTCTGATGCAACTTCCGGCGGGAAGATCACGACAGGCATCGCCTGCCCAACGTCGAACTGGCTGTTCACGTCGGCGGCTCGGATCAGAACCGGACCCTGCCCGCCGTTCTCGGCCTGTGGGACGCCCTCGAACGATCTTCGGTTCCAGTAGCGGACGGTTGAGTTCTCCCATCCAAGGCTAATCCCGTCTGCAATTCTGTCGACCGCATCGTCAAAGACCTCAAAGAAGGCAACGTCGGTTCCCGTCATGTTCGGGATCCCATCGGACTCAGGAATCATCCGGTAGTGCTCGCCCTCCGTGTAGCCTTTCACACCGCGCATAAATCCCTCAAAGGTGAAGAACCAGTCGGCCCAGCGGACCATGATCTCCGGCTGCTCTACCTGGTTGAACACAACAAGGTGCGCGCCAACCTGATGGGGGAAGTGGGGCGAAGTTCGGAACCCGTCCGGTCCTTCGAGCGGCGCAAGCGCCTCGTACTCTGTCCAGCGCCCGTCCTGCTGACTCAGGTCGGTGAAGATTCCATAGTGGCCACCAACGAACATGCCGACCATGGGACCTTCGGGATTCTCGCCAAACACCTTCATCTGTGAGTTGGACTGAACGAAGCTTTCCGGCGCAATCAGGCCATCTTCGTAGAGCGAGTTCAGGTACCGAAGACCGTCACGCCACCCCGTAGTGTTCGCCACAAACTCGGCCTCACCGTCGTTCATCCGCATGAATGGCGATGAACCGGGATTGGTGTAGACAAAGGAGTTCATCAGGAACGCCCACGGTTCGGTCCGCCATCCATTGGCAGCACCCATCAGTCCGAGCTCATCGTTCTCGCCGTTGCCGTTCAGGTCGTTTGCCACGAATGCAGCGAGGACATCTCGGAGCTCCTCAGTGGTTGTTGGAGTATCGAGCCCGAGTTCATCAAGCCACGGCCGGTAGATGTAGGCGCGCTGGCTGTACTCACAATGGAAGCATCCCGAGTTGATCCACGGAAGGAAAAACTGCCCGCCGTCCGGGGAGGTCATCTGCTCTTCGACCCACGGCTCGTCCGCGAATACGTTCTTCAGATTGATTGAGTACTGGTCGATCGCAGGACCAAGGTCTGCGATGACGCCCTGCGCGCCAAGCTGGTACGCCTGGGGAATCGAGAGAGCCATGTTGATCATGACATCCGGGTAGTCGCCGCTGGCAAGCACCAGGTTCCGCTTCTCGTCGAGCTGGCCGCTCGCGGTCGCATCGAACTCGAACCGGACATTCGTGAGATCCTCGTACCAGATGGTGAAGGGGTTCTCCTCAAAGTTCGGACTCTGGCTGGTGACTGAGTATCCAACCAAGAGGTCATAGGTCACCGTCTCAGAGACGATGGGAAACTGCCCCGCAGGAGCGACATCCACCGCAGCCGCGGACGCTGCCTCTTCGGCTCCCGTCGCAATCACGGGCGCAACCGCACAGAGGCCAATGACAATAGCAATCAGCGCTTTTTTCACAAGCACCTCCTTTTGTGTTTCTATGAGCGATGCGCCAAGCTATCCCTTGAGCGCACCGATCATGATTCCACGAACAAAGTGCCGTTGTACCAGGGGGTAGATCATCAGGACCGGCACTGAGGCCACGATGATCAGGGAGTAGCGAAGTACCTCCTGCAGGAACTGACGGCGCTGCATCTCCTCCAGATCAATGAGTGTCTGGTCCACCGCCATCTCATTCGCCACCAGAACATTTCGGAGGACCATCTGAAGTGGTTGCTTCGATGGGTCTCTCAGGTAGATGAGCGCCGGGAAAAAGGCGTTCCAATGTCCAACCGCGTAGAAGAGAGAGATCACCGCGATGATAGGCACGCTCAACGGGATCACAACCCGGACGAGGATATAGGTATTGCTTGCACCATCAATCCGCGCCGCCTCTATAAGGGCATCCGGAATGGAGGCCTGCATAAAGGTGCGCGTGATGATCACGTTCCACACGCCGATCGCCGCCGGGATGATCATTGCAGCCCGAGTATTGAGCAGGCCGAGCGACCGAATGACAAGGTAGAGCGGAATCAATCCGCCCGAGAAAAAGAGCGTGAACGAGAAGTAGAAGGTGAAGAGGTTGCGACCAAAGAACTCCTTGCGGGAGAGCGGATAAGCCGCCATCAAGGTCAAGACAACGTTCACGACCGTGCCGGTTACGGTGTAGAAGAGCGTGTTCGCATACCCGGTCCACACCGGCTCGTAGGCAAAGACGGCTCGATACCCTTCCAGGCTCAGTTCAACCGGCCAGAGGAGAACTCGACCGGATGCAACCGCCTCCGGTGAGCTGAAGCTGGCGCTCACGATAAAGATGAGCGGATAGATCACAGCGAGAAGAACCGCCGTGAGGAAAGTCGTGTTGATCACGTTGAAGATCCGGTCGGATCGTGCCTCGCCGCCTACCATAGACTGGTCTCTCCCACACGCTTCGCGATCCGGTTGACGGCGATCAAGAGGGCGAAACTCACGAGCGAGGCAAAGAGGCCGATCGCCGAAGAGTACGAGTACTGCGGTATCGCCGACTGCAGTCCCACCTTGTAGACATAGGTCTGGATGATCTCACTCGCCGTCAGGTTGAGGGGATTCTGGAGAAGCAGGATCTTCTCGAAGCCGAGGAAGAGAATCCGTCCTACGTTCAGGATAAGGAGGATGACCGCAGTGGGCATGATGCTCGGGATGTCGATGTGCCAGATGCGTTGGACTTTCGTGGCGCCGTCGACAATAGCCGCCTCGTGCATCTGCGGATCGACTCCGGCGAGGGCTGCCAGGTAGACGATCGAACCCCATCCCATTCCACGCCAGACATCAGACCAGACGTGGACGTGTCCAAAGAGCTCCGGCCGACCAAGATAGTTCACCGGATCGGCACCAAAGAGGCCGCGGACGCCATTCAGCAGACCGATTCGCAGGTGGAGCACCTGAAGGATCATCCCCACGAGCACAACCGTTGAGATGAAGTGCGGCGCGTAGGTGATCATCTGAACGACTTTCTTGAATCGCTTGCTGACTGCGTAGTGCAGAGAGATGGCCAGAATGATGGGAATGGGAAATCCGGCGACAAGTCCGTAGAGACTCAGGTAGACGGTATTCCAGAGGATTCTCCAGAAGAGGAAGGAGTCAAAGAACCTTCGGAAATGCGCGAGACCGACCCATTCGCTCTCGAGAATCGTGCGCGCCACCTGAAAGTCCCGGAAGGCGATCTGCACACCATACATGGGGGCGTAATGAAAGATCGTGAAGTAAATAACCGGGATCAGAATAATGAGGTAGAGGTCCCAGTTCTGTGAGATCCGAAGTTTTGCCTGTTTTCGCCAGGTCTGCGAGAGGGCCAGCCGTCGTTCGCCGTGCGTCACTGCCATTGACAACGATGGTCATCCCGCTCGGGTCAGAACACAAGGCACAATTGTTCGGCGATGACCCACGATTCTTTTACATCGAGCGGTGTAACAATTGTGCGGTGCGATTAAGAATCGTGTGCGTCATCCACACAGAAACGAACACCTACGTCCGCCAGGGCAATGCACTCGGTGTCCTTGTTCTCCGTTTGGTTCGCGAAGGCGACCAGCGTGCGTGAGGGCTTGTCGAGCGCAAGGGGGGCTTTGTGCCAGACGCCGGGTCCAATCGCGATCAACTGTCCCTGTGGGACAAGAAAGGCTCGGAACTTCTCCGCCGTGACCGCAGGTACGCGACCGTCACCATGCTCCGGCAGGAAGGGCCGAGCCACGGACCCGGCCTGGCCAAGCACGAGAAGAACATCTCCATCGAGCGGAACCATCAGTTCCGGAGTATGTATGTGTCGTTCGAACTCGTCTTGGACGAGCACGCCCGCCTCCGAATAGACCATGCCAAAGGAGAGGTCCGCCCCGAATCGCTCGACCAGGAGACGGCCAAACCATCGGAATCCCGTTCCGGTCGAAGTCGGCGCATCCATTGGTCGATCGCCTTCCGGCGATGGGTAGCGAAAGGTAGAACCGAATCCCGCGAAGTTGTGGGCGTCTACCAGGGTCGGGATCAAATCGTGCGTCTTCATGGTTGGTCCCCCTACAGGTTGGCGATCTCGAACCGAGCTACCCAGACCTGCTCCTTGTTCACCGAATAGATTGCGTATCCCATGCCGTCCTCAGTCGCGAAGTAGGGGTACCCGTAGCGCCCGTACATGTGCATGCCCGGCAACCAGGCGAGGAAGTTTGGGTCATCGCCTACCGTGTAGTTGCGGAACCGGTAGCCGTCGTCACTGACGGCAAGGACAAGCGGGGTTCGCGGCGACTTTGGCTGGGGCGTCGAAAGCGCAAAAGGCCGACCATCAGGGAGGTTGCCG
>JANQQY010000248.1 GCA_028284845.1 Spirochaetales bacterium | reverse complement strand
GTCGTGCGGCTCTACGAGAAGGCGCGGGAGGTCTTCCCGTCGAGCTCGCTCGCCCTCTACCAGGATGGAGTACTCAACGATGGGCGGCTCGGGTCGTATCTCGCCCTCATAGCCGACCTTCAAGAACGTGGCCTGGTGGATTCGATCAGCATCAGCGCTCGTCATATGGAAGCAGGCGATCTCTCGTTCGTGAGTCGCAATCTGGACAGACTCGCCGCTACCGGACTCCCCATCTACGTCTCCCAGTTCACGGTTGATATCATCGACGATCAAGAGCACCTCTCGCGATTCGCAGAGGTGTTCGAGCTACTGGCGAACCACACCGGTGTTCGCGGCATCACTTTTTGGGGCTACCGCGAGGGACGCCTCGAGAGCACCAACGCCTACCTGCTTCGCTCCGACGGGTCGCACCGGCCGGCGCTGGACTGGCTCATGGAGTACATTGATCTCCCACTTCCATCATGACGGAGGACTCATGACCGCTCTTCAATACGCCAAGGAGCATGCAGAAGGCTGGCTCACCGAACTCGAAGATCTCGCTCGTATTCCCAGCGTCAGCACCGATCCTGCCTTCTCGACTCACGTGCGCAGGGCCGCCGATTGGCTCGTCGATAGGATGGGGCGTGCCGGGCTCCAGAATGTCGAACTCTGTCCAACTGCCGGCCACCCCGTCGTCTACGGCGAATGGCTCGGTGCAGGTCCAAAGGCGCCAACGATCTTGCTCTACGCTCACTACGACGTTCAACCGGCCATTCGGGAGGATGGGTGGGAGACCGATCCATTCGAACCGACTCGGAAGGACGGCCGGATCTATGCACGCGGAATCGGCGACGACAAGATCCACTCGGTCATGGTAATTCAGGTCGCCGAAGCACTACTCGCCTCCGGCTCCGGCTCACCGGTGAACCTCAAGATCGTCCTTGAGGGCGAGGAGGAGATGGGGAGCAGGAATTTTGTTCCGTGGGTGCAGAGCAATAAAGAGCGGCTTCGCGCAGATCATTGCCTTATCTGTGACGGCGGGATGATCTCCGCCGAGCAACCGTCGGTGATTCACGCACTGCGTGGCCTCATTGCCCTGGAGATTGGGGTGACCGGTCCACGAGCCGACCTGCACAGCGGTACGTACGGCGGAATCGTGCACAATCCTGCTCAAGTGATCGCTGAACTCGTCGCGGGTTTGCACGACGATCGGGGCCGCGTCACGGTGCCTGGATTCTACGACCACGTTGCTGAGGTTGGCCAGGAGGAGCGGGATGTGCTCAATGTGCGCCCCTTCGGTGAGTCTGAGTTTGATGAGTCGGTTGGGGCACCCGCGGCCTACGGCGACGAGGCCTATACGCTCCTCGAGCGTACGACGATTCGCCCAACGCTTGAGATCAACGGGATCACCGGCGGATACCAGGGAGACGGTATCAAGACCGTCATTCCATCTCGAGCCTCAGCCAAGATCACCTGTCGTCTTGTGCCGAACCAGAGAGCGAACTCGGTATTCGAGCTTATCAAGAGCCACGTCGAGTCGATTGCGCCGCCAACAGTCGATGTGACCGTGACCTATCAGGGCGGAGGCGAGGCGGTCGTGGTGCCTTCCGATGGTCTTCTCGTAAAAGCGTTCGTGGAGGCGATCTCTCACAGTTGGGAGGTCAAGCCTATCTTCTCCCGAATGGGAGGCTCGATCCCCATCGTTCCCGTAGTCTATGAGGAACTCGGGATTTCCAGCCTCCCGATCGGATTCAACGTCCAAAACGCCGGGTTCCACGGTCCGAACGAGTTTATGGTCGAAGAGATGTTTCACAAGGGGCTGGAGACGCTGGTTCGTATGCTCGAGAGCGTTGGGTCTCACTCGGCGTGACGAGTCCGCTTGGGCTCCCACTAGAGTACACTTCACCTATGAAGAAGACGATCCCTACCGACGCCGACGTGCAGGCATTTCTCGATTCCATCGAGGATGAGTCGCAGCAGACCGAATCGGTCGAGCTGGTCGAGTTGATGAAGCGCATCTCGAAGGCGAAGCCGGTGATGTATGGCAAGACCATCGTAGGCTTTGGCCGATCGATGATCAGCTACGCTGATGGACGTGAGGAGGAGTGGTTCTCCGTTGGTTTTTCGCCGCGGAAGGGCAAGTTCAGTCTCTACGTGGTGAATGACGCTGAGGCGCACAAGGCGGTGCTCGATCGGCTTGGAAAATACAAGCACGGCAAGGCCTGCATCTGGGTCAAGCGACTCTCGGATATCGACATGGGTGTTCTGGAAGAGATGGTCGAAGCGTCTGTCCAGCGAGACCGCGATCGCGGTTGGATGTAGCGACTTCAAGGCCTCACAATCGAGCTCGGGCACATTATCTTCAGAGCGGAGGAAAGATGAGTCTAGAAACTACCATGCACAACGCCCTAAACGAGCAGCTCTCACGTGAGTACATCGCTCACTTTCTCTATCGTGCGATAGCAATGGACCTCTATGAGAAGGGGTACGATGGTTTTGCAGCCTGGATGGAGACCCACGCGAGCGAGGAATACGGACACGCCGAGCGAATCATCACCTATCTGAAGGATAAGAATGTTCGTGTCGTGCTCCCGGAACTCCCGAAGCCGAAGGAGTCTTGGGACAGCGTCCGTGATGCCGTTGCAGCGGCACTCGCGCACGAGCAGAAGCTCACGGCAGACATCCACAAGCTCCACAAGCTTGCCGAGGACACAGGTGACCTTGCAACCGTCTCGATGCTCGACTGGTTCGTCGCTGAGCAGGTCGAGGAGGAGCACATCGTTACCCGCCTGTTAAAAAGGATCGACCTTACCCGGAACAGCGACATCGGTCTGATGGTCCTCGACGCCCAGCTCGGCGGTGGGACATCGGAGGCATCCTCAGGCGCCGGCGAGTAACCCTCGGCCGGAGGGCGCCGTTACTGGTCGCCCTCCGGGTCACTCGACGGACCGTCCTCCGACTCGGTTCGATCCGCGTCCTCTGACCTGCTCTCCTGGTCAGAACCACCAACCTCTTCGTCGGACTCCGCCTCTTCCTGCATGTACTCGCGCAGCTTCTCTTTGCGCTTGCGCTCCTGACGTCTCGATTTGCGATCATCAGATCCAAAGTCGATGTTTTTGAACAGAATGCTCGAGAGGATAAGAAGCCCCCACGATTGCCAATAGCTCAGCTCAGGAAGACCAAAGATCTCCGGCATCAGCCAGTTCCAGAGCCACATGACCACCGCTCCAAACAGGAACAGCAATCCAATTCCAACAAAGACAAAAAAGATGACGATCACTGCCTTCTCGCCGGTGGAGCGTTCTTTCCACCAAGCCTCTCCGCCTTTACCGCTCATATGCCCTCCATTCCTAATCATCAATCCAGTGCCGAAGCGCGCGCGAGAGCTTCTTCATCGCATAGCGCTTTCGCGCGGTCAGCGTGTCGATGCTCTCACCGCTCTCCTCAGCAATCTCCCGAAACGTCAAGCCGCCAAAGACCTGCGCCTCGACCACCGCTCGTTGCTCCGCGGGGAGTGCCCGGAGCGCCGTATTGAGCGCGTCCATCAGGTTCTCTCTCACAAAGCCGTCCATCGGGTTGAGACCGGCACCGGAGATGATCTCGCGGAGCGTCTCCTCCCCAATGTCGACCTCACCCGAGGCTTCCCTCACGCGCTCGTGTCGCCAGAGATCGATCAATCGTCTCTTGAGCAGCGAGCTCAACCATGCTGAGAGATTGCGCACGCTGGGGATGACCGAGATACGCGCCACGGTCTCCGCGTAGACGTCGTGGACGAGATCCTCGGCTTCCTCGAGCGTTCGCCCTGCTCTTCGGACTCGCGCGACAAATCGAGATCGTTCCTCAGTGTACGTCTGCTCGAGTCGGCGCCGAGCCTGTCTCTCGTCAGCCATTAAGACGCCCATTCTACAGCAGTGACGAACCACGATCGGTTTTGGTGTAGCTTCTGTGCGCGCGTCCGGAAAACGTGTTGCCTCAAACCAGAAACTAGCTGAGCGTTGGTCGTTGCCTCAGAACTAGAATCTAGCCGAAATGATAGTCGGTTGGTGGCGGTCATGCCGAGGCCCCCTGCGGTGTCGTGGCAACTGGGTGTCGGGCCGCCTGAGATATCAGCGCTCGTTGGAGGCGTGAGACTGTTGATGCCAACTGGAGCGGATCGATGTGCTGGCGTGCGGCGTGGATGTTCCATCGGCAACGAGCGCTGGTGTCCGCGTGAGCGAGCACTCTGTCGGCTGGTGTTCGCGGCGTGTCATGGGTCTTGCGAACCATCGAGCCGCGGCGGTGTGTACTCAGGAGTTTTTGCGACGGGTACACGTAGTTGAGCAGCAAACCGTGGACTCGGTAGAGCTCATTGAGGGCGCTGACTGCTTGTTGACCGCTGTAGCGATAGTAGCCCACGAGTTTTCGCACCGTGTCGAAGTTCTTCTGCTCAACGTAGCAGTTGTCGTTCTTTTTGCCCGCTCGGGAGCGGGTCATCTTCACGTGCTGCTGTGCACAATAGCGGGTGAGGTTTCGATTGATGAACTCGCTGCCGTTGTCGGGATGGATCTCATGGACCGGGAAAGCCATTGCACTGCGAATCTCCTCAAGCGCCTCGGTTACCCATCGTGAAGCCCTGGTGAGGATTGCGCGCCGTTCTGTCCATCCAGTGCAAACGTCTGTAGCAGAAAGAGTAAAGCAGAAATCACCCGAAGCGATTCCACCGTCGTGGCCGACAAGATCGAGCTGCAGATGCCCGGGGGAAACCCCGCGCCACTCGCTTGAGGTACGTACCGGTATCTGAGAGGCCAGTCCACTGACAGGTCGGGTATGGGAAAGGCCCTTGAGGAACAACCGCTTTCGCGCAGACTCAAGCAACCTGTCGATGGTTGATGCACTAATGTGCTCAAGCGCCTCGCGGGTGCCCTTTGAGATCTTCAAGCCAGGGTGCCCAGCAATGAACGGCAGCGAGTAGCGTATGATGAACACCAGACGCTTGCCACACACGTGACCGAACCGCTTCCACAATGTCTCAACCGCCCGACGAACCTCCGGCCCGTACACTGGCGGTCGTCCTCCGGAGGTGCGACGCACCTTCGTGCTCACCATCTTCACCGATGCTGCACCGGCGGCAACCTGGCGCTCCCGCTGGTAGTTACGAAGCAGCATCGCAGCATACGCCCGGTTGTATCCGGTGCTCGCCACGAACTCGTCGAGAATCTGTCCCTTCGCCTTCTTGCCGGCTTTGCGGTAACGCCGAGCCACAGCCCTTCGTAACTCCTTCCGACTCTTCATGGACATCTCCATCCACGGGCCTCCACCGCCCACGGTCGACTAGATTCGAGTTTTG
>JANQQY010000246.1 GCA_028284845.1 Spirochaetales bacterium | reverse complement strand
TTCCGGTAGGATCGAGCCATACGTGATCTGGCCGTCAGGACCTTCCACCCAGAATCCAGGGAACGCCCTGTATCCTGCGAAGATGGCATCAAACCCCATGGTGATGTTGTCCGGACTCATGAATGTGCCGTACATGCCCGCGCCACTCTGTGGCCCGGACAGACCGATCGTGTCGTCTATTCCGTTACCGTCCGGATCGTCCTCGATGAAGGCACGAGCGATTCGCTCGACATCATCGACCGTCCTTGGCGGCTCCAGTCCAAGATTGTCCAGCCAGTCTTGCCGTACCCAGATGAAGTGATAGCTGTTGTCCGGCACCGTCAGGCTGGGAAGTGCCATCATCCGGCCGTCAAACTCAACCGCTGCCGCTACTTGTTCCTCGGCTTTGGCCATGAGTTCGGCGTACGCAGGCGAAGCGTAGCTTTCGAACGCATCACGTACATCGGCGATCTGATCAGCCCGTACCATCTGATAGAGCTGAGTACTGTTCACGACCAACGCGTCCGGAAGATCGTTGCTTGCAATCGCAAGGTTGATACGCTGATTCGTATCGTCTCCGACGGCGACTTGCCAGTACGATTGAGCGTCAACGTTCAAGACGTCCAGAACACGTCTCGTGTACTGATTGTTTTCGTGAGTTTCACCCTCACCTAGTTGCTCGGCGGGATTGATTGACTTGCCGTACTCAAGAACGACTGTCTCGGCGTATCTCCCGAATGGTCCAGGGGCAACCTGCCGATTGTCTTCTGCCTCTTCACCAGCGGCTCCGGCGAAAACGCCGATGGAAGCGAGTACAAGCAGAGATAACCCGATAACGGTTGAGCGATGCATCTGATACCTCCTTGATGAGCTGGCTGAGGCTAGCACATGAAACGAG
The DNA here is from genome assembly GCA_028284845.1 of Spirochaetales bacterium. Classification (GTDB taxonomy): domain Bacteria; phylum Spirochaetota; class Spirochaetia; order DSM-27196; family SLST01; genus SLST01. The sequence continues at coordinate 11,182 of JANQQY010000246.1, read as the reverse complement.
CGAGCGGCACCAGACGGATGCACAGCGCACCCGTGAGAAATGCCCAACTATCCAGCTATACCCAAACCGAAGAAGGCATACGTCGTAGCCTGTCGAGTCATTCCTCGCTGATGGTAGTGGTGTGCTGTTCTCTGAACACGCTCGGCAGGATCCCGACAGACTTGCGGAACACAAGGCTAAAATGGCGCTCGTCTACGTAGCCACATCGAAGTGCGACTTCCTGGATCTTCATCGCAGAGCCTCGCGACAACAACTCTCGCGCATGGTCGATGCGAATGCAGACAAGCTTCTGGTGAAAGGACATGGCAAACCTGCGCCGAAACTCCGAATCGAAGCTGCTCTTGCTCATGTTGACGCGCGCAGCAAGATCCCTCGAAGTTAGGGAGCTCGCAAACTCATGCATCATGATGTCTATCGCGTGGATGAGATTTCTGCCGATTGGACTGTGCCTGTTGGTTTCCGCAAATCCAGATGTCACGATGGATCGGCGCGTCAGTGTCAGATGATCGCGAACCACTTCCCAGTCGGCACTCTCTGGGCTTGGCGCCACGAACGGTCCGCTCTTGGTCTCAAGCATCTCTTGGATGGTGTGATGCATCTGGTGCACCAGCGAGTGAACGATATCCGGAGGGACTCTGTTTGAACTGATATGTTCACAGAAATCGTCGAACGCGGTGTCGTTGTAGATCCAGGCGATCGAGGAAGCCACGCTCGACAAGTACTCAGTATCATGCGAGGTTGGATCTTCGACCTTGGCCCGTAACGCCCTAACGGTGAGCGACGTCGATCGGTCCGCCCGTTTCCACTCATAAAACGAGTGACGCGAGACATATTGCTTCACAAGCGTAGAGATCACACTCCGGGACATCGACTCGCCCTCACGAACGATGACCGTCCCGTATCCAAGCTCGGACCATTCAGTAGCTTCGACGGTGGATGAAACGTCCCGTCCGAGCCAGAATCCAGTCGATACTCTCTCCACATCGGTGAGAGAAGTAGCTACGCCCGTGTCGAGTCCGTCGCGGCCATCCCTATTGATTATCGCAATCCAGTTTCCCCAGGTGGCGCTCTCTTGTGCTTCTCCAAGGCGCGCAAGCACGTTCTCGAGCGTCCGTCCTAGTGATGCTTCATCGAGGTCGTTCTTCACAATGTAGTCCAGAGCACCGCCACGAAGGGCTTCCTGCGCCAACTCGAACTCCTGGTGTACGGAGACGATCACAATCCGGGTCGGGAGATCCTCGTCGCGAACGCGTCGCAAAAGGTCGAGGCCCGACATGATCGGCATTTCGATGTCAACGAATGCAAGATCTACGACGGTCGACCGAAGGACCCTCAAGGCGTCCGAGCCATTGGAGGCCTCTCCCACCACATGCATCCCGTGCTCTTCCCACGGCATCAGTGCGATGAGCCCGGCCCGACTCGTCCGATCGTCGTCAACGACGAGCACCTTAACCATGTTGCGGTTCCGTCATTCGGGCGGGGAGGGACAGCTTGATGATCGTCCCTCCGCCGGCCTCGCTGGTTGCAACAATGCGAGTGTCAGGGCCAAAAAACTCGTGGAGCGCCGCGTTCACATACGATAAACCGATTCCCAGGGACCGCGATGCCTGATCTATCTCTGCAAGCGCTTCGAACGACTCGCGGCTCATTCCGCGCCCGTCGTCAGCAAACTCTATGCAGACGCCGTCCTGCGACGCGAAGACTCGCAAGGTGATGGATCCGCCGACATCAACGAACGCATGCTTGATTGCGTTTTCGGCAAGGGGTTGCAAGACGAACGGCGGCATGGGAGTGCGCATTATGGGATCGCTCATGTCGCAGGCCACCTCGAACGTGAGATCATGCCTATACTTCTGGATTTCAAGATAGTCACGCACTACCTGAACCTCGTCGCGGAGGGTCGTAGCACGTGGAGACGCGTTGAGGTTATAGGCAAGCAGCCGACTCAGCTTGGTTATGTACCGAACCATGTCGTTATGCTCAGACATCAACGCCATCCACCGCAGGCTATTGAGAGAGTTCAGGAGAAAGTGAGGGTTAATCTGACCGCGAAGCTTTTCGATCTCGAGAGAGTGACGGTCACGCTCCCGTTGTGCCGCCTCGCCGATCAAGGATTGCACCTGAGCCTTCATGCGACGCACCATCTGAAGGAGGCGATCGTACTCCGGGATGGCATCTCGGTAGCCTGGGCCGTCCAATCGGTTCTCCATCACAGCTGTGAGCTCGCTCTCGAATCGACGAAGCGGGGCGTGGAGGATCCGCACCGTCGCAACGACGAGGACAGAGCAGAGCCCAAGCGATACGACCGCCGCCGCGATCAGAAGCCGCGTCCAGAGTGCCCGTTCACGATTGTAGTATCTCGCAGAAACGAGAGTGACTACTCTCCAGCCAGACTCGCCGAGAGATTGCACATAGTAGAAGTCGGGGCTAAGCCTCCGTGGTTCGGTGAAGCGCCCTGCTGCGTTCCGCCCATCGTGTCCAACGATCGGCAAGGACGTGCCTACCGGATACCGTTCAGGGAGAGCGCTTGAGGCGATACGGTTGTCTGAGTTGATCACAATGAAGTTCAGTGCGGATTGGCCTCGCTCGATTTGACCAGTTCTCAGCGGAGAGATGTCAGACTCGATGTAGAAGGAGAGATGTCCCCCGCCAACCGAGTCGTCGCGACGGAGCGCGGAGACAACCAGCCGCTCACTGTCTCGAGTAATCGTTGCGTGCGGCCCAAAGAAGGTCACCAAGGGAAGTCGCGCGAGTGGCGGCTCGTCGCGGAACGCATCAGCAGAGTACGGCTCCAGGTTGCCAAACACGAAGCGCTGTCGAACTGAGTCGAAGTACGCCCTGAATCCCACGTCGGGACTCGTTCGCGCAATGAGATCTACGAGATTATCGATCTGCTCGGTCAGGGCAATACGTTCGTAGACCGAGTCGCTGAGTTCGTACTGATCGACAAGCGCCCCTACGATGCCGGACGGGGAGAGTTGGTAGGAGATGTAGTTCAAGTCGCGGATGGCACTCTCGATCTCCAAGCGGTATCGTTCAGTGGACTCCTTGATCTCATCATCGATCTTGTTCGTGTATATCTCGCGGATACTGTAGTAGGAGAGAAGTGATACGGACAGAAGAGGTACGGCGGTCGCAAGGGCGGCGGCCAGAGTAATCCGAGTCCGAAGACTCATCCTGCGTCTCATATGAGCGACCCCTTGACTGGATTATTCCGATGCCCCGAATGCCGATCAAGTGAGTGGCCTGGACAATGCGGAGCGACGGCTGATCTCACTCTTGACGCAGTCTGCTGCGGGAGGGAGTCTGATACGACGTTCTGTGCGTATGGAGGAGGAATCCATGGACATCGCAACGCTTCTCACAAAGCTGCCGGCGTCGTCGAGACGCGGGATTGCCGCGCTCAACATCACGAAGTTAGAGGAGTTCACGAATTTCTCCGAGTCTGAAATCCAACGTCTTCAGGGAGTGGGCCCGAAAGCCGTATCGCTCATCAGTGATGCTCTTGCAGAACAAGGGCTGGCCTTCCAGTCATGGACCGAAGGCAAGACCGTTCTGGTCGACCCAAAGAGCTACCCTGACGACGCAGAGCTGTCGCATCATCTGGGACCCGTAAAGGAGCTCTACGACCAAATGGTCGATGAGTTGGGTCAGTGCACGCCTCCCATCTCTCTGGAGTGGCGGTACTACACGGACGGGAACTCATGGCTGGGCAAGACCACCGCCAAGAAGCAGACCATTATCTGGGTGACGGTCTGTCATCATCTGTTCAAGGCGAGTTTCTACTTCAAACCGAAGGCGCTGCCTCTGCTGAAGCAGAGCGGCCTGGATGAGCACTACGAGCAGCAGTGGAATGAGATCGAGGCAACGGGGAAGACCAAAGCGGTCACGGTGGATATTGACGGGCCAGAGAAGCTCGATCATGTTCGCCAGCTGGTTCAGATCAAGCTCGAACAGATCTGACCGGGATCGTGAGGAGAGCCGCATCAATCGACCGGGCAGGCGGTACCAACCGGCCGTAAGATGATCACCCGCCTGTCACAAGTCGTCTGATGGAACTTCCGCTTCCAACGCACTGACCTGGCCCTCGGCATCGGCAAGCCGTGAACGGATCGACTCAAGAACGTTCTGACGAACGCTGCCCGCGGCGAACCTATTTTGATCGTTCAATAGCTGAAACTGCGTACGGTAGGCTCTCTCAGCAATTCGAAAGTAGGTAAGAGCCTCATCGCGCTCCTGGCTCTCAAGGAAATCCAGTCCAACATTGTAGGCGGCCACACCAAGGTACTCGTAGTTCGGTTCAGGACTCTGCTGAAAGAGCTCAATAGCCCGGATGTAGGTATCACGGCCGGAGGAGAATCCGGAGAGTGCCTCCGCGATTGCGGTGAGGTAGTAGGCAGTCGCTTTGTAGGCGACGGGCGCGTCTGTCGCCTCCATGACCTCAATCGCCTCTCTCCCCGACTGACGTGCCTGCTCATGACGACCGATCATTCGAAGGGTGTCGGTGATTCGCAGGTAGGTGACGGCTGTGAAGGCGCGCGCATCAGGATCATCGCGCCCGGCGAGTTCCTGAATCGCAGCCTGCATCGCCTCTACGGCGCCGTCAGGATTGTTCATGTCGAGCAGTATCAAACCCATGGAACGTCGCAACTGCGCGGCAAACAGTGTGTCCGGCTCAGGCAAGGTCTCGTTGAGCGCGATCGCCTGTTCGATTGACCGAATGGATGCGACCGGCTCGCCGGATTGGCCGTAGAACTGTGACAGCGTGGCGTGCAACCGCATCTCACGATCGACGTCATCCTCTATCCCGTCGCGATGAATCTCGATGGCTCGCTCGAGGCTTTCGGCTGCGGCGGCAAAATCTGCATCGTTCGCATGAGCGAAGGCACGCTGTACGTACGCGTTGCGAACATCGGCTGGAGCTATCTCGTCAAATCCCTCCTCTTCCAGCCGGATGATGAGTGGGATGAGGATGTCCAACGGTTCGTCAACGCGCCCCTGCCTGACGAGCGCGGCGGCTTGGCGAATCTCGAGCCTGATCTCTGAAAGGTCGACAGACGTTGCGTCCGCGTCATCCACGGTGACGCCATCGTCAGCAAGATCTGGGGGAGTTGCGCACGCTGAGAGCACGATCACGAATACGATAATCCCAATGAGGTTGACGGGGCATGGACGTCGATCCATCATGCACCGGTGTCTACCGCGCCAATCCGGGAGACGCCACGAAGAGGATGGGGAGATGAAAGTACTGGCATTGTTTGCGTTAACGTTTGGACTCTCCGCCTGCGTGTCCCAGCAGATCGCGGAGGAACCAACGGCGCCGGTCCGGTCGGATCCGGCACCTGCGACCACCATTGAGGATCTCATCTTTCCGTTCTACACGATCGATTCGGCGGAGATTGGAGCCGAGGTTCCGTCACCGGGCAACGGCGCCCTTCTTGGCTACGAACCTGATGAGTTCGGAAACTATCGCGCGATCGTTGAGGTCTCGATTCCCTATTACTACTTCGGGATGGAACGATCGTTGAGCGTGTCGTACGTGGTAGGGGGCCTGGGAAGCCCTGCTCGATCTCCCGGACCCATCACCGCCTCAGAAAGCGTGGGCGTCGCGGCGGACATTATCTACTTCTCCGCACGTAGCGACTCTCTCGACCCGTGGCTCGTCCGAACGACAGACTCGGTCGCATTCTACGCCGGGTCATGGTGGTTTCTGCCTAGGTGGATAGAACCCGGGTACACGCAGTTCCTCTCGTTCCGGCAAATCGATTCATTCCTCGATCTTGCAGAGGAGTACATCGCCTTCTACCGACCGTTGGCCGACGAAGGTGCGGACTTCAGCTTTCAGTACATCGGTGACCGCGATCGAATTCGTGCGCCACTGCGACTCTCTGAGTACCCTGTGCCGGCCGACCGAACCTCTATCGTTGAGCGGACCGAGATGCAGTTCTACGGAGGCACGGGCGCCATCCAGTACGAGCAAACGATCGGAGAGATCGAAGGCTACTCGGTCGTGCTCTACTGGCAACGCGGATTTAACGACTACCTAAGAGACGAGTACGTACTCGACGAACCCATCTGGATCTACGCAAGCCTCTACGCGATGGATAATGTGAACAACAAGCTGGTCGTCTTCGTCCGCGATTTCTCTGTTGAGGCAGATGAAGAGATCATTGCCCGAACGACCCTTCTCCTACAGGAACGCCGTGAGGCCGGCTACTGGGAGCTTCCCTAAGAGCGTCTTTGCCGGCGGCGTGCGAAGCGACCCCAGCGCGCACGCGAGAACGTGCACACGTCTATGTGGAGAGCCAGTCGTGGGTGGGGCGCCCGGTAGTTACGACCCCGACCTCCAGATCAAGAAAACCGTGATCATATGGAACGCTGCAATGCCAAGGTTGCTGATGACCACAGGATTCTGGAGAGTGCCAACCGTGAACGGTGTTAGAATCTTGTAGATGATCTGGACGCCGACGAGTGCGGCAACCATTCGTGGATCCCGAACAAAGAGAAGCAACGCGCTCGCGACGAGGATGGCGAGATAGATCGAAAGAAGAATCCCGCGAGCAGCGGTGCTCGCTCCATAGGACGCAGTCGCCCAAGACGCGTCAACAAGAAGTCCCGTGGTGACCGGAATCAGGACGACGATGTTGAGGATCAGTGAAGCAATCATCATCGGTTTCATGAGATTGCCTCAGACGTGGCGGCCAGAGCTGCTCCTGCCAGGCGCTCCATGGTAGGCGGCAGCAGTGCGCGGAATCTGCGACCCATCGTAGCGGCCCACAACCAGCAAAGAGCGCCGTGGAACGAGACCCTGTGGGTGAACCTGGTGCCGCCATCACTTGTCTGTTCAAGAACCCTTTCGAGTCTGAGTCTGGCGAACGGCAAAAGAGTCTCATACACGCATCGTCGCCGGTCTTCGATCTCTATCACTTCGAACTGCGTCTCGGGCCCTCTCAACGGCGAAATGACTCCGCGCGCACCAACCACGAATGGCCCCTCTGTTCGAGCTTGCCGGAGCCCAGCGTCCCAGGTGCCCCATGTTGTTGGCGTTGTCCATAGGGACCACACAGCCTCCGGTGGCGCGGCCGTCGTCACCGTGTGCTCGAATGCCACATTTGTTCCGCTTGCAGATCTCATTGAGTCTCCCTATTAATGAATGAAGTTCATTCATTAATGTGGAAGCTACTTTCGGCGAGTCGGGCGGTCAACACATTTATGAACACTGTTCATATATTGAACTCCTTATGAGCGCGCGACAGAAACGTCCGAAGGCCTCTCGTGACCGGGATCTTCGGATCCTGGAGGCGAGTACTCACCTCTTCGCGAGCCAAGGATTCGAGCGAACAAACATGTCTCAGGTCGCCAGGGAATCCGGCGTCGCAGTGGGGACCATCTACCTCAGATACCCCAATAAGGGCTCGCTTCTTGCCGGCGTGGTCCAACAGCTCGAATCACAGCTCGCCGACTCTCTGACCCGCGCTGCCGGTCAGGAGATTCCATGGATCGACCGATTCCCTCTCGTGTTCGGCTCGATGATGGAGACCGTGTCCACTACTCCCGAGATGGGCGCAATAATGCAACTGGCGGCGCACGCCGAGTTCAAAGGCCATAGTCCGGGTAGCATCATTCGTTCCGCAATCGAACAGATTGTGACCAGGGCACAATCCGATGGGGCATTTCGCCCTGACGTGCTCCCGTCAGTCGTGGCGGCAATTGCCTACGGAATGGTGGAAGGCGCGATGGGCCACATGATGCAAACGGGCACATGGCCCCAAGTGTATGTAATCGCACTGGCGGACGCGGCGTCTCGATGGCTTCTGGCAACATAAGACTCCAGCGATCACCGCGGATCTACTAGGTCGGCATGAGTAACCGCACAATTCACGGCAGCGTTTCCGCGTAACGATCGACGCACTGTTGTGGTGAGAACAAGCTTGGGTGGGTTCTGCGGCCGTGCCGGCTGGTACGGTCGCTCCGAGATTTACAACTCCTAAGCTTGTCCAATCGTCTCAGCTCTCCATACCATGTCGTATGGGCCCTGTGGAGAAGGCACTCTGGTTCATTGAGAGCCACTCTCGCGAATCCATCACCCTTGAAGACATTTCCCAGGCGTGCGGTGTCACCCGCTTCCATCTTTCAAGGGCATTTAGCGCCATCACCGGATGGCCCATCATGAGATACCTCAGGAATAGACGCCTCAGCCTGGCGGCTCGGCGGCTTGCAGAGGGGGCGCCGGATATCCTGTGCGTAGCGCTCGACGCAGGCTACAACTCGCACGAAGCATTCACGAGGGCGTTTCGTGATCACTTTGGGCCAACTCCGGAACAGGTTCGAGCGCTCGGAACCACCGCTGGCATCCGCCTCACTGATGCGATGCGAATGCCAACTCGCAGGAGCTCCACACCTCTCGTGCCACTATTCGCGTCCAACGATGGGCTTCGATTGGCAGGCATTTGCGAACGGTACAGCATGCCCCTGCCGGGCGAGATCCCGGATCAGTGGCAACGGTTCTTGCAGCACATCGAGGGTGTTCGTGACAGGACCGGCGACGATACGTACGGGGTGAGCTTCGACTTCGACGAGGAGGGGAGCTACTCCTACCTGTGCGGTGTTCCCGTCTCTGAGGATGCAGAGGTCTCGAGCGATCTGAGCGTGGTTGATGTGCCTGCTCGACACTACGCGGTATTTCGTCATCCCGGCCACATCGCCGGGATCGCCGCTACCTACCTCGCAATCTGGGACGAGTGGCTCCCTGAGTCCGATTCACTCGTTGCGGACGCGCCGGCGTTCGAACGCTACGCATCGAGCTTCGATTCGGAAACCGGGCTGGGCGGCGTTGAGATCTGGGTTCCCCTCGATCAGAGGGGAACGACGTAGGAAGCAATCGACCGGATAGTGTCCGCCTTTGTGTTCTTGAAGGCATAGACCTCGCAGAACGCCTCACTGCGGTCTCGATCGCGACGGATCTCTCCGTTAACCGCACCCTCTCTTCCATGCGTAATGATCTCGCGGACGACCAGTTCGGTCGTGGGTGTCTCCCATCGTGCATTCAGAGCTTCCATGACCGCCGCTTTCCCGTGGACCGTCTTGTCGCCTACCAGCTCCAGGGAGACGTCGTCGGTGATACGTTGGGTGACAAAGTCCCAGTTCCGCTCTGCGCACGCGATGTGCCAATCCAGAAGGAATCGTTTCGCGCTCGACGGGCCAAGGTCGGCATGAACGGTGATCGTGGTCTTCATACGGCTTCCACCGGCTCGACTTGTTGGCGCAGGTTGTTGAATACGGTTTGGGGCACGCGCACGCGCTCGTCGCCAGCGTAGAGCGCGACGAGCTCATCGAACGTATCGTCTGGCGAAGCGGTCAATGCAGCGAGCTGATCGTAGAACGCAAGCTCTTCCTGGTTGAAGGTCGTGTGGGGCATGGGCGCCGCTCCCCACACGTCCCAGGGCAACATCTCCATTTTGTTGAGTGCGGCGGCGTCACGAACAAGGTTCCCGGCAACAAACCAGAGGCCGTACATCCCTTCGTAGAACCCGATCCCAAAATGATCAGGATCCGCCCGCCCGTCACGACAGCGAGTCCATGCGTCTGCGGCAACGAGGAATCGCTCTTGCGACATATCACGCACATCCCAGTCGATGGAGAGTCGCATTCTCCATACCTCGTCTAGCTGCGCGTCGAGGAGTACCCAGCGCTGCTTCTCGTCATTCCAGTACTCGCAGACCCAATGGTCCTCGTAGCGTTCAGGGTTGAAATATGTGGCGAAGCCGCACCGTGCCCGGGCCGGGATCCCCTTGCTTCGCAGCAGCATCACGATCAGTCTGGTGAACGCGTGGCAACGACAGGCGATTCGTTCATCGGGCGGGCGCGCTTCGGAGAGCGGTCGGTCGTCGATGGCAAGGATGCGCTCCAGCATCATGTTGCCCGAGCGAAGGTGGATATCGGCCTTTCGATCCTCGGAGAGGACGACGTTGTAGAACTCCTCCGCCACCACGTCGTAGATGCCAAGGTGATGAACGACCTCAACCAGCTCGCCGACGCTGGCAGGCAAGCTCTTCAACAGCCCTTCGTAATCGCCCGAGTTGGTCAGCCGCCCCGGAGTTGCGTAGTAGTTCAAGGTATTCGCTTCGATTGTCTTCACAGACACTGCTCCTCGATTCAGGATGCGCTAAGCGTATCGAGCGATGGAGAAGCTTGTTTGATAGTTCTTGCGGTTTTCCCAGGCCCAAGACCTTGGTGCCTTGGCCGGTCATGGGTCCCTTTGAGGTTGGACCAACCTACTCACGCGTTCTTGCGCGTGACATGACATCGTGGAGGAGTCTATTGGCTTCAATGAGATTCTACGGCGTCTGACACGATCGCGGAGCCGACCTTGCTCCGCCATAAATCGACTCCAACCAGAGGTGGCCACGGCCAGGTAGGCGTGCGCCGACAAGACGACTCTACTGACCAGGTCTTGGGTTATTCCTGCACCGTCCGTCAAATTCAGTCGCGACGAACCGTGCGCAAGACCGTCAAGCGGCGAGTTAGACTCCGAGGTGCGACCGATTCAAGAAGGGCCACACACAGTAGCCCTTGCCCGTAAGCGCTCCCGAAAGGGGCTCTCATCATCGCAAGGGAAGTGCTGTGAATGCCCCGGCGGCTTCTCCCCTACTCAATCCCAAGGATCAGAATCATCTCCTCGCGAAGCTCATCGTAGCGGTCGTCCGGGACGGAGATGGTCAGCACCATTGGGGTGAAGTTCCCCTGATCGAGCCACCCATAGACGATCGTGCGTCGCTGCTCCACCCAATCGTTTCGGTCGAGGATTGAGAAGAGTGTGTATGGAATCCACTCTTCCAGCCAGAAGTCGTACTGCTCGCCCCGGATCAGCTCGAGCTCGTCAAATTCGGTCACCCCTGCGAGATACAGAACCGAGGTCTGCTCGCCTCCAATTGGATCACCGAACGAGACGTGGTATGTAAGGGTGAACGGACCGCGCGTTGTCTTCCAGCTGGCATCGAAGAATGGATGCGACACCTCTTCGGCTGAGCTCCAACCGGGACCTATATCCATTGCGAACATCCCGAAGTCGGGAGGAAACTCCTGACTGGACAACGACGCGACCGCCGCCGCCAGTATGACGGCGACGAGAAATGTGTGCCTGAACCTCATAGTGCTCCTTTGGGACATCTAGTATCCCCAG
>JANQQY010000219.1 GCA_028284845.1 Spirochaetales bacterium | reverse complement strand
CCACCGCGGCGATACCGCTTGCTTCGTCGAGTGTGTTGAATCCGTTAACGCCGTCTGTGATGCTCGCTACGGCGACCGGGTCAATCGGCCCCTCGTCGCCCGGGTCTGGATCAGGGAGATCCGTCGGGTCGTCGCCGTTGGAAGGCCCGGAGAGGTCGCACGCAACGAGTGAAAGGACGGCGACGATCCAGAGGAGGATCAACCCATGAGGCGAGCTCACTTTTCTCATACTCTCTCCTTGAACGGCCTACCGAAGCTGAACGGAGAGGTTGCGCAAGACCGATCGTGAAGAAGATAGCCACAACGATGGCGCCAAGGGGAGCTCCTGCACTCGCCTGGATCGATGGTCGTGCTCGTGACGCTACGCATGATCGTGTCGAGCATGTACGCGTCGCCCTTGTTGCAAGCGACCTCACCGGCAAACTTAACCCCCATCACTGATGTCGTGCGCAATTGCGGCGGATTGTGGGAGTCTGCTCTCGTGGGTAGGATTGTCGCCTCCGCAGGAGGTGTGATGCCGAACCTAAGAGACTTCGACAATCCGACTCAGTGCCACGTCATTGGTGGGCCGCTGGGCGTTGGGAAGACCACCACGATCGTGGATGCGCTGAAGCGGCGATCAAAGCAGGAGTCGCTTGCGATCATCACGAACGATTTTGGTCCGATGGGTTTGGACGGGGCGTTGATCGAGGGTGCGTTGGATGGCGACGACGCGCAGCGTGAGCTTGATATCACGACCCTCCCAGATGGATGTGTCTGTTGCACTGCCGCCATCGGGTTTGCTGAGACAATGCAGAAGCTCGCCGAACTCGATCGCCTCGATCGGATTCTTGTCGAGCCGAGCGGCGTTGCTCTGCTCGGGCAGGTCATCGACCTCCTTTGGGATCTGGGCTCGACCTACGCGCTCAAGCTGATGCCGACGCTCGTCGTGGTGGACGTTCGGATCGCTTCGTATCCGCCTCGCGCGCTCGAGATGCCGATCTTCAAGAATCGATTGGAAGCCGCTGATGTACTTGTTGCGAACAGGTGCGACCTTGTCGAGGAGAGCGAGGTGCAGACGTTCCGGGAGTGGACGACCTCTCTTTATCCCGAACCGTTGTTGGCGATTACCACGCAGCGGGGGAGACTACCGGCCGATGTGTTCGACTGGAGCTACGACAGTCTTCGACAATCGTACAACGAGCGGAAGGCAGCTGCCGGTGAAGCATCACGCGCGGCTGACCGCTCTCATCTGAGCCAGCCTGAAGGTTGCGACGACGAGAGGCACGATGAGCATCACCATCATCACGACGGGCACACTCACGATGGATTCTCTGCTGATGGGTGCATGTGGGAGGCCGACGTGCGCTTCTCGCGGTCGTCTCTCGAGTCTGCAATAACTCGCCTCGTGGGCGGGGAGATCAATGGAGTTCGGCCAGCCCGATTCAAGGGCATCTTTAATACGGACCGCGGGTGGGTGCTATGTAGCTACGCCAACGGCGCGAACGAGTTCGCACCGTCGCACTATCGGCGTGACAGCCGAGTCGATTGGATTGTGATTGATGACGAGCCCGGGAACCTGGAGAAGAACGAGGTCAGACTCCTTCTCGAGACGGCACTCGCAGGGTAGGGGCTACGCCGGTGGTCGCACCGGATGGTCTTGGGTCGCAAGGCGGACGATTGAGTCTGCGAAGCGTTCCACCGCTCGCGACGGCGCCATGTCCAGGAAGAGCCCCGGCTCGATGAGCTCAAGCTCCATGAGGACGAGGTGTGAGTCGACCTCAACCCCGTCAACCCGGGCGTACAGGAAGGGCTCCGGTCCGGCGAACCGTCTCGCAGTTTCGAGAATCTGCGACGCCTCCTCGATCAGCTGACTGCTCACGCCTGCTAGTTCGTGTTTGCCACCGTGGCCGGAGTTCACAAAGATGGAGCCGAGAGGTGGCCTCTTCCGGACCGCGTATGCAAACCGCTCCTGGAAGAACACCAGAGACAACTCTCCGTCGGCGATCTCGGGCACCACTGGTTGAATCATGACCGTGCCCCGAGTACTCAGCTCGTTCAGCACACGCTGAGCCGAGGCTGCGTCAGACGCTGCGACGAGGCGGATGCCCTCAGCCGAGGCACCAATTGAAGGCTTGAGCACGACCGGATCCCAACCTGTTTTGGCAAGTGCCGCCTCGAGATTGAGCGAGTGGCTCGCCCAGAGCGTCGGGATTGTTCGAACGCCGCTGTTCGCGAGGCTTGCGATGTAAGTCTTGGTCATATTCCACTCAATGGCCTTTGCAGAGTTGAGTAGGCGGATACCTGACTCGTCCATCCGGCGGATCCAATCCCTGAACTGGTCTGCGTGCCTGTGGTAGTCCCAGCAAGACCGAAGAATCACGGCGTCGAATCTCCGCCACTCCACGGAGGGATCATTCCAGACGGCTGCGATCGCAGAGATGCCCCTTTCGCGCAGCGGTTCAATGAGCATCTGGTCGCTCCGTGAGAGGTCCGGGCGTCCGTCGTAGGTGACAAGCGCGACGGCTCGCCTACGTGCCACGATTACTCAGCGTTCGGCTCTGCAAAGGCAGCGAACGGGTTTTCCCTTCCCTCCCACGATTCAAAGATCGATTCGGGGTCGAGCCCACTCAACTCCTCGTCAGTGAGTTCGCATGATTCGAGTTTAGTCTTGATGGCGTCCCTGTCGATTCCCACGCCGATGAACACCAGCTCCTGACGTCGGTCGCCCCATTCTCCCTCAAACTCGCTCTGGATCTGAGCGCGGGCGCCCTCATCGTCTGGCCATTGGGAGGGATCAATCGCAGACCACCAGTAGCCCGCCTGCTCAACGTTCTTCTGTTGCCCGGCCTGCGAGAGGAAGAGCGCGAGCTCCGGTCGTGGGGCGACCCAGAAGTAGCCCTTCGCGCGAACGACCCCTTCGAGTTCTTCCTGCAGGAAATGGTAGAATCGCTCAGGATGGAACGGCCTGCGACTCCGAAAGGTGACACTGCGGATGCCGTACTCTTCGGTTCCGGGGACGTGTGGCGTGTTCAGCTCCTCCTCCCACGCGCTCGAGGACTCGGCGCCCTCAAGGTCAAACTTGCCGGTGTTCAGAATGCTGGTGAGCGGCACGTTCGCATGAGACGAGCGAATGGTCTCGCAGCTTGGGTTCATCGAACGAATGAGGCGTTCCACGCTCGTGAGCGTTTCCTCGTCTACCAGGTCGGTCTTGTTGATGATCACGACATCCGCGAACTCGACCTGATCCACCAGCAAGTGCGATATGGTACGTTCGTCTTCATCGCTGACCTCCTCGCCGCGATCTCTTAGTCGATCGCCGGATTGGAATTCGGCCAAGATCGTCGATGCATCCACCACTGTTACCATCGTGTCGATTCGCGAGAGGTCGGCGAGGCTGCCGCCTTCGGGATCATCAAAGACGAATGTTTGGGCAACAGGGAGCGGCTCCGAGATTCCTGAGGACTCGATGAGCAGATAGTCGAACCGACGTTCCCTCGCGATGCGGCTCACTTCAATGAGGAGGTCTTCCCTCAACGTGCAGCAGATGCAACCGTTGCTCATCTCAACGAGCTTCTCGTCCGTGTGGCTGAGGCCTGCATCTCCCTTCGCGATGGTCGCCGCGTCAATGTTGATCTCGGACATGTCGTTCACAATGACGGCGACCTTCAAGTTCTCGCGATTTGCGAGCACGTGATTCAGGAGCGTCGTCTTTCCGGAGCCCAAGTATCCGGAGAGCACAGTCACGGGAATCCTGCGTCGTTCATCGGCGTGCACACTCATGCGACCGAGTATTACTTTGTAATTCTCGGGGGTCAAGTTGTGTATTACATTGACATATCGAGGGACCATTATTAGTGTCTGCCACAACTCTTGAGGAGGTGTGTATGTCTGCTTCCGGCAAACGCAAGGAAGAGGTGATTACCTTCAAAGCGGGCGAGGACTTGGCAAGGGCCCTCGCGAACATGCACAACAAATCGGATTTTATTCGACAGGCCATCCTGGCCGCACTGGGGAATGCGTGCCCTGTGTGCAGTGGCAGTGGCTCTCTCACTGTTTCGCAGATGCGCCACTGGATGGAGTTCAGCGAGCACCACCACGTGGAAGCCTGCAAGGATTGCAATGAAACACGAATCGTCTGCGACCACGAGATCGCAGTCGAGTAGAGATAGGAACGATCAAAACCAAAGGAGATCATATGCTTACGACCAACCTCAAGCGGGGGCTTTTGCTCCTACTCGCGCTCTTCTATCTGTTTGCTGTCAGCCCGGTTTGGGCAGGTGGCGAAGCGGAATCCGCGGCCGTGGAGGAAGAGCACCACGACGAGGATCATGACCACGACCATGACGACGATCATGATCACGATGATCACGACCACGATGATGGTCACGATCATGACGACCACGACCACGACCACGACCACGACCACGAAGGCGAGATGTCGATCCCGCACATCGAACCCGCTGACTTGGCGTCCGGCGAGACCCTTCGGATCGTTGCCTCTACGAGCATCGTGGGTGATGTCGTTCAGCAAATCGCAGGATCCGCAGCGACGGTGGACGTGCTGATGCCGGTTGGCCAAAACCCACACTCGTACGAGCCAACCCCGCGAGCGATTGCAAGTGTTGAAGAGTCGTACATCACTTTCGTCAACGGCCTGAACCTTGAAGAGGTCCTGATGGAGACGATCGAGACCGTAGCCGGTACCTACGTCGTCCCGGTTTCAGCCGGCATCGAGCCACTTGAGGGCGGTCATCACGATCACGACGAACATGAAGGCGAGCACGACGAACATGATCATGAGGACGAGGATCACGATCATGAAGGTGAAGATCATGACGATGAACATGATCATGAGGGTGAGCACGAAGGTGACCACGATCATCACGACCACGATCACTCGGCAGGCGATCCGCATTTTTGGTTCGACCCAAACAACGTGATCATTTGGGCAGAGAACATCGCAGAGGCACTGAGCGAGGCAGATCCGGCAAATGCAGATGTATACGCTGCCAATCGTGACGCATACATCGCAGAGCTTGAGGCGCTCGATCTGGAGGTTCGTACCCTTATCTCGTCGATCCCGCGAGGCAACAGGAAACTTGTCGTAGGTCACGATGCCCTTGGCTACTACGCAGATGAATACGGGTTTGAGGTGATTGGCGAGGTCATCCCGTCATTCTCGGATCAGGCGGAGCCCTCCGCTCGTCACATCGCAGAGCTCTCTGAGGCCCTCCGTGAAGAAGAGGTGTTTGCGATCTTTGTTGGTGGCACGGCTGGTCGAGGCGTCCGCAGTCTCGCGGAGGCTGTCGCTGAAGAGGTAGGCCAGGACGTGAATGTGTACGAGATGCTCACCGGGTCTTTGGCACCGGCCGGCAACCGCGGCGACAACTACCTTGATTTCGTACGATTCAACACCGAACAGATCGTTGCGGCACTGGGTGAGTAGACACACCCCGCAGTGAACTTCCTGCGAAGACTCAACTACGGCGCGTGCCGTGGCGACGAGTGCGACACCCCAGCGGTGCCGCACTCGTTTGCGTTAGAGGCACGTGACGTTCGGTTCGTCTATCCCCGTTCTTCGGCGTATGTCCTGGATGGGGTGACGCTCTCGGTCCAGGCTGGAGAGCGTGTGGCTCTCGTGGGTCCGAACGGTGCGGGCAAATCGACGTTGCTGCATCTCATCATCGGGATGGAGCAGGGATACGCTGGTGCGATCGAGGTGTATGGACACCCGGCACACGAGTGTCGGCACCGCGTAGCCATCGTTCCGCAGCGATCAACCGTCGATTGGCGCTTTCCCGTGACAGTTCGACAGGTCGTTATGACCGGTCGATACGTCCACCTCGGCTGGTTCAAGCGCCCGCGGCAGGAGGACCAGGATCGGGTTCAGGATGCGCTTGAGACCATGGATATCGTTGAGCTTGCCAACCGGCAGGTAGGCGAGCTCTCCGGCGGACAACAGCAGAGGGTGATGCTCGCACGCACACTTGCCCACGATGCGGATCTGCTCCTCCTCGACGAGCCGCTCAATCACGTTGATATTGGAACGCAGGAACTCATCTTTCACACCCTTGAGCGCCTGACTGCCGACGGCAAGGCCGTTGTCGTGAGTACTCACGATCTGGGCGTCTTGACGGTTCACTTCACCCGCGCAGTTTTCCTTGATCGCAGAGTGATCGCTGACGGACGAGTGGACGAAGTAATGACTCCTGAGACCGTCGCAAAGGCGTATGGGTTTGAGTTTCACAAGGACTATGTTCCGTGATTGAGTTCCTGCTTGAGCCGCTTGGCTATGGGTTCGTGATTCGTGGCTTGGCCGCAGGTCTACTTGCGTCCATCTCCTGTGCGTTGCTCAGCGCCTTCGTCGTGTGGCGTGGGATGGCGTTTGTTGGTGACGCCCTTTCCCACGCGATCCTACCTGGTATCGTGGTTGCCTACATCTTTGGGTTCAGTCTCTTCTTTGGTGCCTTGGGTGCCGCTGCCGTTGCGGTTCTGGCAATCGGTCTCATCTCTGGACGCCGCAGACTCAAGGAAGACACCGCCATTGGTATTGTCTTCTCTGGTCTCTTTGCACTCGGTGTGTTGATGATGAGTCGAGTCACCACCTACCAAGACCTTGGTCATATCCTCTTTGGGAACATCCTGGGCGTTTCACGTTCTGACCTCGTTCTGATGTTGGCAGTCGTGATCGTGACGATCGTGGCCCTTACAATTTCTCACAAAGAGATCCTCGTGGCCTCTTTTGACCCAGCCCACTCCGTCGCGATTGGCCTCTCACCAACTCTCGTCCGCTACATCCTGCTGTTTCTGCTGGCGCTGACGACGGTCGTCGCCATTCAGACCGTCGGGGTGATTCTTGTGCTCTCGCTCCTCGTGACCCCAGCCGCGGCAGCCTCCATGGTTTCCAACCGGCTACGCACGATTATCTCGCTCTCAGTAGTGATGTCGCTCGTGGCCACCGTGTTTGGGTTCTACGTCTCCTACTACTCTGATGTGGCCTCCGGACCAGCGATCGCACTAACGCTCACCAGCTTCTTTGTCGTTGCTTTCGTCTCATCTCGAATCAGAGAAAGTCGCCGGAGAGTCGGTGAGGAAGCGAGGTCGAATGCACCTGCGTAGGCAGGTGTGATACCATCCCGACTGAATCGGGTGATTCGATGACGACCTACTATCCACCGGGGAAGCTTTCGCGATTCGCCGCCATCGTCTCGTTTCCGAAGACCATGCGGCCTGGCGATCCGCTGCCCATTCTCGTCCACTTTCACGGCACTACCTCCCTCGATCTCACGGCGCCCTTTGACTACCAGACACAGATCGATGGTCTGCGGTCCCGATCCCATAAAACCCTCTTCGACGAACTGTTCATCGTGGTCCATCCGCTTCGCCCCCGCCGAACCGGATCCGACACGTACCCAGAGTACATGCACGATTCGCAGTCGTTCACAAAGGAGAGTGTGCTGCCCGAGTTCGCATCTCGCACAGCGGACCCGCTCTTTGCGCGACCGGACGAGCACGTCGCAGAGCTCATCGCCGGGGCGGCGCGTGAAGCGTGGATGCGGGGAGTGCGCGCGCAGGATCGCGTGGTTGTTGTTGGCGGTTCTGCCGGAGCGATGGCTGCGAATCGATTCGCGCTTCTCCATCCCGAATGCGTCTGCGCCTCGGCGCTGATCTCAGGAGGTGTTTACTCCTACCCGCTACGTGAGTTCGATGGGGTCGAGCTCACCTATCCCTTCGGCCTTGCGGGCGTTCTGAATCCTCCCGCGACAGAGACGATTGCGAAGATCCCGCATCTCGTTCTCGTTGGCGCAGATGATCGTAATGACCCTCTTCTGTACGATCTTCACGGATCAGAGCATCTCGCTGATCAGCTGAACGCGCTCATTGGGACGGATCCGGTTGACCGAGCGAGGCGGTTTGTGGCGTGCCTTCGGGGGCTCGGCTGCGATGCCACGTGTGAGACGGTGCCCGGAGCCGGACACATCCTCGATCGGGAGGCCGTGCACCAGACGATCCTGCGGTGGCTTGGTGGTCGTGTGTAGGGGGCTCGCTTAGCTATGCTGCGCTCAGGCGGTCAAACGTATGGCAGGCATGTCGAGACCTGGAAGGCACACGGAATCTCGTCGGACAGCCGACTGCTCCCTCGAGCCACGGGTTCTCCGCCGTTTTGCGCGGAAAGAAAACCGCCGTGCTGTGGTGCCAAATCGGGTGGGGCGTCCAACCGCGCGGGTGGCGAATCCTGTCGCTCCTATGGTATGGAAGAGAACGTTATGAAGGCGTTGCCCAAGACTACAACCGATCCGGACAAGCTCTTTGCCCTTCACTTTGGCCTCGTCAGGGGGCAGATTCTGACATCTGCAGTAGACCTTGGAGTCTTTGCCCATACTGTGGAGCCACGGACTTCCGATGAAGTGTCAGCATTGCTCGGCACGCATCCGGCGAACACGAATCTGTTTCTTAACGCTCTGTGCTCGATTGGACTACTTGCCAAGAAGGACGGGTCGTTCTTCAACACTGAAGTGGCGGACGACTTTCTCGTTGATGGAAAAGAGACCTTCTTGGGGGACTACCTCAAGTACGCAGAAGCTTTCCTCTTCAAGAGTGCTGACGACATGAAGGCTGCCATCGTCAACGGCCCACCGTCTCGTGAGCAGTGGGACGGAGGAGAAGAAGCGCAGTACAACGCAGCGATGCTGATGAAGCGCATCGCGTGCTCCGGTCTGTCGCAGGCGGTCGCCATTTCTATTGCCGAGTTGCCTGAGTTTTCAAGACTCAAGAAGATGCTTGATCTGGGTGGTGGTCACGGACTTGACGGCATTGCCACGGTCCAGATGCATCCATCAATGACAGGCGTCGTTTTTGACAGCCCAGCGAGCGTCCAGGCCGCGAGCGAGATCATCGAAGAGTATGAGATGGAGGATCGCATGGCGGTTCTTGCGGGAGACTATCTCGACGACGTTATCGGGTCAGGGTACGATCTCATCCTCGCGAAGGGAACCCTGAATTTCGCCGGGCCAAAGCTCGAAGCGCTCGTGCAGAAGATATTCCACGCGTTGAATGAGGGCGGCATCTTCGTATCCATTCATGATGGTCTGACAGATGAAGGAACAAAACCGGCAGAGATGGTTGTGAGTTGGCTATCTTTTGGCCTCAGTGTCGCGGATGTTTCGCTGCCCAGGGACCGAGTTCCTGACGCCATGACTGCCGTCGGCTTTTCCCGGGTAGAGATTCGCCCGCATCATTCGCCCTTTGGTGGCGCGTGGGACATGGTCGTTGGGCGAAAGCTCTAGCGATCAGAGCACCTCAAACGGCAGCACGTTTCGTTCGATCCCCACATCGATTCTCCGCCAGTCAGACTCAACGTCCGTTGATCTCATCTATCGATGTCGATATGCTCCGGTAGTATTTCGTAATACGAGGGAGAGAGGAGGCGAGATGAGGCTATCCCGAGGCATAACCGTGCTGATGTTTGTACTGGCACTTGCCGGTCAATTGCCGGCGGAAGGAATGCAGGAAGTGGGGAGCGATCAAGAAACGATCACTGTAACCGACTTCCTTGGTCGAGAAGTGGTTGTTCCCGCGAACGTTGAACGCGTTGCGACGCTGGGAACGTTCATGAATTACGGCATCGTCGTTGCGATTGGCGCAAAGGACATGATCGTCGGTACGTCCACCGTCCTGGCAGGCATGTATGCATCAACCGTACCCGACATCATGTCTCTGCCCACCGTTGCGGTCAGTGGAATGGGTGACGTGGACTACGAACAGGTGTTCGAACTTGGAGTAGACCTGGTCATCGTCGATCCTACGACGTTTGGTGACGGAACGATCGCGACGAATCTGGAGCCCGAGATTGCCGTGTACGTCG
Organism: Spirochaetales bacterium; assembly: GCA_028284845.1. Lineage (GTDB taxonomy): Bacteria > Spirochaetota > Spirochaetia > DSM-27196 > SLST01 > SLST01. The sequence goes on along the minus strand of JANQQY010000219.1, from coordinate 2,317 downwards.
CCGATGTGAGAGGACCGGCCGAGTTCGTCGAGGAGGTGTCGAAACTCGGACTCATCCTGAATCGAGAAGACGAGGCCGCGACGTTCCTTCAATGGTACCAAGAGCACATGGACTCAGTTATTTCCGTGACCGACAGCCTGGTCGATGAGGACAGACCAAAGGTCTTCTCGTACTACGGCGGTGAGTGGGGAGTAGCTGAGGGGCCACCTTTCGGAACGTATGGGAGCGCAAGTACGACCGGAAACAGTATCCTGGATCTTGCTGGAGGCCAAAGTATCACGGTGAATCTTCCGGGCGAGTTCATCGCGTTGGATGCAGAATCGGTGATTGAACAGGACCCAGACTTCATCATCCGTGAGGTCTACTCATGGAACAACTTGCCGATCATGGGGTTTGGCATAGACGACACGGCCGCTGCATCTAATCACAGAGATGTCATCATGGGACAAGACGCATTCCTGCTCTCAACGGCAGTGCAAAATGATGAGCTGCACCTCCTCTATGGGGATGTCGCACAAGGCTTTTGGTTCGTTGGACTCACGTTCTACGCAAAGATGCTTCATCCAGACCTGTTCCCAGATCTAGACCCAGAAGCGATATTTCAGGATTTTCTGACGAAATTCCTTGAATCAGACTACGACGTTTCAGCGAACGGCGTGTTTGTCTATCCCGCGTTCTGAGGAAGCTCACTGAGAGGGCTGTTCTCAGAACGGCCCTCTCTTCCTTCCGGCGTTCACCGTAGACGTGCGTTTCCCAATTGCGAGAACAAGATCCGGGGATCTCTGATTTGGCTTCATCTACTGAGCGTATTGATGCGCTGCGCAATCAGAACAGGCGGCTGAAGGAAGCATACCAGCGCCAGCGCCTGCGGAAGAGGCTCTTTGTCATCGTTCTTGTTCCGATTGTTTTGGCCTTGATTGGCTCGGCAATTTCCTTCGGCTCTGCTGATATCTCTTTCTTCGATGTGTACAGAGTCATCTTCACCCGAGTGTTTGCCGGCGATAGCGCCGAACCTGTGACTCGCGCCCATATCATCGTGTGGAGACTCAGACTCCCGCGTGTGATGATGGGAGTGATCGCGGGGATTGCGCTTGGATCATCCGGAGCCGTCATGCAGGTGGTGCTGCGGAACCCCCTCGCCGATCCGTACATGCTTGGGATCTCTTCGGCCGCCGCGTTCGGCGCATCTCTTGCGATCGTTCTTGGGATTGGGGTGTTTGGAGGGACCTACCTCGTGATAGGAAACGCGTTCGTCTTCTCACTCGTCTCTTCAGGCCTGATACTTGCACTCTCTGCGCGAAGAAACGCCTCTCCTGAGGTAATGCTCCTTACCGGATTGGCGCTGCTGTTCTTCTTTCAAGCGATCACGACCATCATCCAGTACTTCGGCGAGTCAGATGCTGTCAGGGCAGCAGTGTTCTGGGCAGTCGGCGATCTTGGGCGGGTGGACTGGACTATGGTCGCCATCTGCGCCGCTGTAGTAGTGGTGGGAGCGTCCCTTTTGATCTGGAAATCAGGTGACCTCAACGTTATGAGCACCGGAGATGCGAGCGCAAAAAGTCTTGGGATCAACGTGGGCGGGACTCGGGTTTTCACAATGATCGTGTGCACGGTGATGGTGGCCACGATTGTCAGCTTTACCGGGACGATTGGATTTGTCGGACTCGTTGCGCCCCATCTGGTTCGAATGATGATAGGTGCCGACAACCGGATTCTGGTGCCGGCGTCTGGGTTGGTTGGGGCTCTCCTTCTGGTGCTCGCGGACACCGTTGCACGCACGATCGTCTCGCCTGTGATTCTGCCAGTCGGCGCTGTGACCGCGTTCTTGGGTGTCCCGCTCTTTGTGTATCTCATAATGCGACGAAAAGGCGGATTCGCTTGACTGTAGCGGCAACGGGTATCCGATTCTCGTTTCCAGGGAATGAGGTGCTTAAGGGTATCGACCTCCATTTGCACGAGACTCAGATCGTCTGCATTGTCGGCCCGAACGGCAGCGGCAAGAGCACGTTTGTGAAGTGCGTGGAGGGACTGCTCGTCCCTTCGTCCGGTACGGTGTTGCTTGGAGAGGATGATGCCTCCACATTGAGCCGAGCTGAGATCGCGCGACGCATCGGTTATGTCCCGCAGAGCAGCAATCCCCTCTTTTCGATGTCCGTCTTTGACACCGTCCTCATGGGGCGTCAGCCGCACTTCGGATGGCGTTGCAGCGACGCGGACATCGACATCGTAGCCGACGTGCTTCAGATGATGGAGTTGGCCGACCTTGGCATGCACAACTATTCCAATCTTTCCGGTGGTCAGCAGCAACGTGTGCTGA
>JANQQY010000217.1 GCA_028284845.1 Spirochaetales bacterium | reverse complement strand
CGTCGATCGACACGACTCTCCCGTTCTGCCGATTGATTGTCCGGCGCTGCTCGAGCACACCATCAAGCAGATATCGGTCTTCCCGCACCGAACCGTTCGGGTAGTGGTCCTTCTCATGCCGCATGCCATTCGGGAGCGTTCGCGCGATTTGATTCCCCATCGCGTCATACTCGTACGTCGTTGCCTGCCAGCTCCCTGATACGCGCTCACGTCTCTCAGTCACGCGACCGAGCCCGTCTCGCCTGTACTCAGTATCGCCGCCGTGCGGTCTACGAATTGCGGCAACCCGCCCGACGAGATCTCGCTCGATCAGGATGTTTGGTGTCGTGTCGTCAAACGAAACCGAGTTCGCATACGCGTCATATGCAGTACCGCTGTCGATAGTCAGCACGCCAGTACGCAGGCCCGCCTCGTCATAGAACCAGCGAACAACACCACCGGGATCCTCATTAGGCACCCCACTGATTCGGTTGCCTACCTCATCATACTCGATGACAGGTTCCCATGGTTCGATCTGGCAATCCTCGACAAAGTACAGCGTCGAATTCGGGTGCAGACTCCACTGCCACGTGGGCCGCCCGTGATCCCCGTAAAGTCGAAGATAGACTGTCCTCCCTGCTGGATCAGTCGTATCCTGAGGAAATGCGTGCTCGACGCCGCACCCGTCAAAGTAGTCGATCGTCGAAGTCTCGCCGTCCCCATCCGCTGTCGAAGCAAGGCGACCCCGAGCGTCATAGCTGTTCGTGAAGACATTGCCTTCAAGATCCCACTGGCGAGTCGCGGGTGCGGCTTGGTACCACGACTCGCGGCTAACTGCGTTCTCGTCGTACGTGATGAACACCTCTCCACCGGACGACGCCGTATAGTGCACCGGGAGGTCGTTGGCGAATTGCGTCGCCGCCCAGGACCCGTCGGGAAGATCCACCCGAGAGATGCGATGCCCCTGCCACTCATAAGCAGTCTTGAGCAGTTCGCCATCAATCGACGAACGCACCTCGGCGACCTCGCCCAGCGAACTCCAAGTATGAGCTGTTTCGTGGCCTATGGCATTCGTTGAAGAGTACTCGAAGGGGGCGGTGGCCGGGCCACTTCGCCTGTAAGCGAATGTCCAAGTCGGGTCGCCCTCGCCTACCTGCTTGATTTGCTGGAGAAAGGGCAAACCCTCCTCGCTGCGCCAATCCAGCTCGATGGGCTCACCCTCTTCGTTTGAGAGTCGAGCGAGGAGATCTCGACCGTCCGCGCTGTACTCGTAGACGAAGCCGGCACTCGCTGCGGCCAATGCGATCGGCGTCTTGACCGAGCTCAGCCTACCGACGGCATCGTATCCGTACTCCACACGCCGCTGCGCACGATCAGTGACACTCAACAGCTGCAGGCCATCGGCGCTCCACTCCAATGTGTAGTAGCCGGGGACTTCCGTCAGAACTGTCCGCCCGCCAATCTGGGTCCATTGCAAGTTTACGTGTCCGATGTTGAGATGCATCCAAGGATCGGTGGCCGGGGCATCGCGGAAGGCGACGTAGATCCTAGACAATCGACCATCAGAATCGAAGTGATATGCGAGGCCACCTTTCGTCTTGACCGTGTCAGCCGAGAGCCTCACCCACATGGTCCCCGGGATTGCGTCACCGTCCGCAAGGCCCGAGACATCGTGCTCGGCGCCGCTCGAGTCGACGAACGTACTGCCGTCGTAGGTCGCCTCAAACCACCATCGCCACTTTGCGTTGGCGCTGTTCCACACGACTGACATCGCCATCGCACCGAAACGCGTCTTCAACGCGAGATCACTGCGAGAGTGAGAGTAGTTCCCTCCTGCCGGATTCCAGGCACCGCCGGGCACCGATATCAGTTGCTCTCGTTCTGATTGATAGAGGCCCGGCCGCGGAGCAACGAAATCCGGAAGCGCGGGCG
>JANQQY010000214.1 GCA_028284845.1 Spirochaetales bacterium | reverse complement strand
TTCGTGGCCGGGTGGAAGCAAACGGCATGCGATGCTGCCTCCTTGCCGGTATAATGGCGCAGCCATGGCGGACTACGGGGTTTCGCATCCAGCTGCTTTCGACCTTCTCAGGGGCCGGGCCGGTTCGACTGGTCTGTTTGTCGCGTCAGCGATTGTGCATCTGATCGCTGTCTGGGCAGCCCATTCCGGTGCGCTGTACGTGCGTGGCTACTGGCTCGAGATGGAGGTGGTACTGATCATATCGATCGCCTTCGAGTCGTTTGCGTTCGTCGCGAAAAGGAAGGATGCTTTTCGCATCTACTGCGTCGTGCGACTCGCAATCGTCATGATCGCAACTCGGATGCTTCGAACAGAGGCGCCGCTTCTCTCGGTCTTGCTCTCCTCCACGCTTCTCGTGGAGACGGCTGTCTTCGACTCAGGTCGGCCCCGTACAATCCTCATTACGGTCGTGCTGGTCGGACTGATCGGCACATCAGCCACGCTACTTGGTAGCGATACGTCACCGCAGGTGCTCCTCTTTTTGTTTCAATACGGAATCACCCTGATTGCGGTCGCCGGAGGACTGCTCCTGCTCGACTTCTATCGCCAAGAGCTCGCCGATTGTTCGACTCGACACCGAGCGAGCGAAAACACGATTGCGAGTCTTTCAAAGGCTAATCAAGCATTCCAGCGCTACTCGGAGAACCTGGAAGACGAGTCCGCGGAGAGAGAGCGGAACCGGATCGCGAGCGATCTTCATGATGCGGTCGGCTACGCCCTGACCAACGTCATCGTGATGATGAAGGCGGCGCGGATAACGCTCGATACCGACCCGGAAGCTGTCAGTGCCTTGCTTGAGCGAGTGGAGGCTCAAAGCTCGACCGCACTCACCGACGTCCGTTCCACACTCCACCGGATGAAGGCGATCTCCAGGCCAAAACGCCACGGATACCAGTCGATCTTTGGTCTCGCGAAGGCGTTCGAGGGCGCGACGAAGATCCAGGTACAGGTGCACCGCGGGAACCTCCCCGATACGCTCGGTCCGCGCCTCGACACAACCTTCTACCGCATCGTTCAGGAGGCGCTCACCAACTCGTTTCGACACGGGCAGGCCTCCGAGATTACAATTGCATTCTGGCAGTCTGCCGACGACGTTACGCTTGTGATCAGTGACAACGGACGGGGCTCTAAGGTTGCGGCCAGCGGCGAGGACGGGATGGGCCTCACCAACATGCGATCGCGTCTCGCGCCGGTTGGCGGAACGCTGACCACCAAAGCCGAGGAGTCAGGCTTCGAGCTCTCAATAACGGTTCCGTTCAGGATAGGAAGGCTAAGTGATTCGAGTTCTCATCGTTGACGATCAGGAGCTGTTTGCGGCCGGCATCGAAATCATCCTCAAAGGGCCCGGCAGCGACGGAATTGAGGTGGTCGGCATCGCAGGCAACGGGAAGGAGGCGGTCCAGCAGGTCGCCCGTCTCAAGCCGGACGTGGTTCTCATGGACGTTCGGATGCCGGAAATGGACGGTGTGCAAGCAACGCAACTGATCGCCGATCGCCACCCTTCGGTGAAGGTCCTGATGCTGACGACCTTCGACGACGACAGGTTCGTCCTGGACGCACTCCACCACGGCGCGCTCGGCTACGTGCTGAAAGACATCTCGGCAGAGGACCTCATCACTTCGATCAACGCAGTCAACAACGGCAACTTCTTCGTCTCACCGACGATCGGCCACAAGCTCGTTGATCGTGCCGAAGAAAGCCATCGGGAGAACGAGGGAGCGTCGATGCACTTTCAAGGGGAGATCAACTTTCTCCTCTCGTGCTTCGACACACTCACAAACCGTGAAGCGGAAATCCTTCATCTCGTGATGCTCGACCGTGACAATGTCGAAATTGCGGAAGAGCTCAAGATTGCCGAGCAGACGGTGAAGAACAAGATCACAACGATCTACGACAAGCTGGGTGTCCCCGACCGGATTCACGCGCGCCGACACGTTCGAACCGCGCTCGAGCAACGTACTCCGCACTGACGGTACTCGAGTACCCTTCGATGCCCTGGGGCGTCGTGCTACGATCGAGCCATCATCGAAGGGGGGTACATGTCACTTCGTGCAGGTCTGGTCGGATTGGGTTTTGGCGCAGAGTTCATTCCTATCTACACGGCGTATCCGGACGTAGAGGTCGGCGCGATTTGTCAGCGGACGCACTCGAAGCTCGACGAAGTGGGAGACCGATTCGGCGTGAGCTCGAGGTATACTGTGTTCGACCGTCTCCTCCAGGATCCCAACGTCGACTTTGTGCATATCAACAGCCCCATCCCTGATCACGCATGGATGTCGATTGAGGCACTCAAGGCGGGCAAGCATGTGATCTGCACGGTGCCAATGGCGACAACACTGGAAGAGTGTGCCGAGGTTGTGCGGACGGTCCGCGAGACCGGCCTCAAATACATGATGGCGGAAACGGTGGTCTACTCTCGTGAGTACCTCTTCGTGAAGGATCTCCTCGACCGTGGCGAACTGGGGAGCGTCCAGTATCTGCAGGCGTCGCACCCACAGGACATGGAAGGATGGCCTGACTACTGGAAGGAGATGATACCGATGCACTACGCCACGCACGTCGTGAGTCCAATGCTCGCGATGGTCGACGGAATCGCAGATTACGTGAGCTGCTTTGGTTCCGGACGCGTGAACGATGAGGTCGCGTCCCGATCACGCAACAGATTTGCAGTGGAATCGTGTCATATCAAGATCAAGGATTCCGACGTTGTCGCTCACGTCTGGCGCTTCCTCTACGATACCGCACGACAATACCGCGAGAGCATTGACGTCTACGGCACAAAGAAGTCGTTCGAGTGGCAGCTCATTGAGGGCGAACTGCCGGTGCTTCACACGGCGAAGCGGCCGGAGCACGAGATAGCGGAACGGGTCGAGGTTCCGGACTTCGCTCACCGCCTTCCCGAACCCATCAGGAAGTTCACCCAGTCGATTCAGGACGAAGAGCATCTCTCCTTTGTGCAGGGAGGCGGACACGGCGGGTCGCATCCACACCTCGTATATGAGTTCGTGAGCGCACTGACCGATGACCGCGACCCCTACCCCAATGCGGAGCAATCGGCGAACTGGACCTCGGTGGGGATCTGTGCCCACGAGTCGGCGCTTCAGGGGGGCGCTAAGGTGCAGATACCCGACTTCTCGTGATCACACTCGATAACGTCACAGTGAAGTCGTCTGAGACGAAGCTCCTGAACGGTGTCAGCCTGCGCGTCGCTCCAGGTGAGCACGTCGTAATAGGTGGAAAGACCGGCGCCGGGAAGTCCACCCTCATCCTCACTATCCTCGGCTTCCACGTTCCCACGAGCGGAAGCGTTGTAGTGGACGGCATAGAGATGTCATCGCGGACCGTTCGGAGGATTCGCCGGTCAATCGCATACGTTGATCAAGAGCCTGTGCTCCGGCCGGTCAAGACGATCGATGCGCTGCGCGCGCCGTTCCGGTTCGCCGCGAATCGGCACCAAATGCCAACGCAGGGCGAGATAGAGACGATGCTCGAATCGGTAGGGCTCGAACAGAGCGTACTGGAGAAGGAAACGAGTATTCTCTCCGGCGGTGAGAAACAGCGCGTCTGCATTGCGCGAGCGCTGCTCCTCCAGAGAAGCGTTCTTATCCTTGATGAGATCTCATCCGCGCTCGACGAGCAAACCTCGGGCGAGCTGCTCGAACACATCCGGGCACAGCCGGTCACGGTGCTCGCCGTTTCTCACAACCCCTCATGGCTCAACGGGTTTGATCGCGCGATCACCCTTGACCACGCTCAGGTGGTCTCGCAATGACGACCATCGATATCCCTATCCTCCAGCTTCTGGCAATCTACGCGCTGCTGGCGATCCCCGTCGGCATTGGGCTTCTGCTTCAGCTCGGAAACGTTCGAGAGATGCTGATCTCGGTTGGCCGGATGAGTGTGCAGCTAACCTTGATTGGGCTCTACCTTGGGTATCTCTTTGAGATAAACAATCCGTGGCTGAATTTCGCATGGATTCTCGTGATGCTCGTGGTCGCGATCGGAAACGTCCTTTCTTCGTCCGGCCTGCGGATCAAGCGCCTCTTCGTACCCGCTTTTCTGGGCCTCTCGTCGAGTACCATCGCCACCGTTGGCATCTTTATCACCGTAGGTATCCGACCGGAACCACTCTACGACGCTCGGTACATGATCCCGATCGCCGGCATGCTCCTGGGGAACTCCACACGAGGGAACATCGTGGGACTCGAGCGATTCTACTCGAGGCTCCGCGACAATCAGCGGAGGCTTCTTAGCGATCTTGTGATGGGAGCAAGTCTGTGGGAGGCGACTCGGGACGAGTTTCGCGAGGCGATGCGGGCGGCACTCGCCCCCACGATCTCATCAATGGCGACGATTGGGATCGTCTTCCTACCCGGTATGATGACCGGGCAGATCCTGGGAGGTGCTTCGCCGATCGTTGCGATCAAGTACCAGCTCGCCATCATGATCGCGATCTTTGCCAATGTTGCGCTCGGTGTCTACCTGAACGCACGGTTGAGCATGAAAATTGCGTTCACGGGTCGGGACGCCCTCAACCCCGCCATCTTCCGCTCAACCTGGAAGACTCGGTAGGTGTCGCTCAGGCGTAGTCGGGCACCGCGATCTCTTCCCCACCGCGCATCGCCGACTCGTGAGCACAGAGCCCGGGAGCGGTCCAGCGAGCGCCCTCGGTCGAGCTGATCCGGGATCTTCTCCCTTCAACGATGCTCCTCACAAACTCGTGAACCAGATGCGGATGGGAGCCGTGGTGGCCCGCACCTTGCAGAAGCGACTGATGAGGATTCTCCGGATCGGCGACCAACTGATGAGCCGAGTGATGCCGGATCTCAGGTGGCAAGAGGTCAGCCGTATCCGGCGGCGTTACGCGCTCGTAGGTGATCTCGCTTCCACGGCCGGCACCAGACTCCTGCATTGTGAACAGAAGCGGAAGCTCGTGCTCAAGATGCCACTCGAACGAGTGCTGCTCACCCAGGACGGAGAAGCTCTCGACGTACGATCGAGATGTGGCAAACAGAGACCGGGTCACCTCGAGGGCCAGGGGGTAGTGGTTCTCAAGCGCGAAGCTGGCGGTCTCCACCGGATAGGGATTCCCGTATCTGGCGACCAGTCGGTCGGGCATCGACCCGGATCCAAGCGCCCGAACGCTCGTCGCGCGCGTGTCGGCGATCGCGAGGAGCGGAGCGATCGCATGCGTTGCGTAGTGCATGGGAGGAAGCCCGAGCCAGTAGTCGGGCCACCCAGCCATGTCCTGGTAGTGCGCACCCCGTAGGAACTGCAGTCGGCCAAACGCTCCCTCCCGGTGCAGTTTCTGTACATACAAGGAGTGATGCGTATAGACCGCGGTCTCCATCATCATGTAGACGAGTCCGGTTCGCCGTTCTTCGGCAACGATCTCTTCAAGGTCGCTCAGTGTCGTCGCCATCGGTACGGTACACGCACAGTGCTTGCCGGATTGGAGGACCGCGAGCGTGTGAGCAGCGTGGTCCGGGATGGGCGTCAGGAGATGGACGGCGTCATAGGAGTCCGACGTCAGCACGTCGTTGATGCTTGTATGGGCTGCATCAAGACCGTGCTCAGCCGCGTACGAGGCCGCCAGTCCCGGGCGAGAATCGCAGACCCCAACAGCGGAGACATCGGGATGATCACGATAGATGGGCGGAAACGCGGCGCCAAAGCCGAGCCCCACGACCGCCACACGCAGGCCGCTCACGC